>JAVBQA010000015.1:0-33346 GCA_031549325.1 Eubacteriales bacterium
ACACCAAACCACCTGGCCGCCGGGGGGGGGTGTGTTGCCCGCGACCCCCTGCCAACCCCGCCCCCCCCCGGGCCGAAGGTTCTTTTTCGTGATTCTTTCTTGGATTCCAGAGCCCCAGGCCATTGCGGGAACAGGGCGGCAAGGGGCGAAGCCCCGAATCGTCTAGTGCAGCACCGTGCCCTCGCAGATCAGGTTGGCGGTGCCGGTGAGGGTGCAGGATTCGCCGTCGTAGCGCACGATCAGCTTGCCGCCGGGCACGCGCACGACCACATCCTCGTTCGCCTGGCAGTAGCCAAGCTCGGTGGCGGCCACCACGGCGGCGCAAGCGCCAGTGCCGCAGGCCAGGGTTTCTCCGTTGCCGCGCTCCCAGGCGCGCATGCGCAGCAGGTTTTTGTGGATCACGCGCACGAACTCGGTGTTGACGCGGTCGGGGAACAGCGGGCTGTGCTCGAACTGTGGCCCGATCATGCCGACGTCCAGCGTCTCAAGCGCGTCCACGAACACCACGCAGTGAGGGTTGCCCATGGAGACGCAGCTGATGTGTTCGATGCGCCCGGCGATCTCCACCGGCCTGTTGATGACCCTGTCGCCCCCCAGGCGCACGGGAATGGCGGCGGGGGTGAGCACGGCCTTGCCCATGCTGGCCGTGACCCAGCGCACCTCGCCGGAGATGCTGATGAGGGACAGCGATTTTGTGCCCGAACGGGTCTCGATACGCATCGGATTCTTGCTCACGATGCCCTTGTCGAACAGGTACTTCGCCACGCAGCGGATGCAGTTGCCGGCCATCTGCCCCTCGCTGCCGTCCTGGTTGAAGATGCGCATTCTGGCGTCGCCGTCCCGTTCGGGCCGCTCGATCAGCACGATGCCGTCGCCGCCGATGCCGTAGTGCCGGTCGGCGCACTGAATGGCCAGCGCTTCGGGGCAATGGATCTGGCCGTCCCAGTTGTTGAAAAAAATGTAGTCGTTGCCCGAACCCTCCATGCGGCTGAAGCGCAGGCGCTGTGGCTCGCTCCGCAGGTGTGCGATGTCCACAAGCTCGGTGTTGGCCTCGGTGTAGCGGCTGGCGATGATGTCGGCCAGCGCGTCCGCGGTGTCGAGGGAGGTCAGGCAGGCCACTCCGTGCAGCAGCGCCTGGCGCTGCAGGGCGATGTAGGCTTCGGCGGTATTCCTGCGCCCGACGCCGGTGATGACGATATAGTCCACCTGACCGCTCGTCACCAGCGCCTCGAGCTTCTGCTGCTCGTCAATGCGCCCGATCATCTCGATGTCGGCGCCCAGGCAGGACAGGGAGCGCGCGGTGCCCTCAGTGGCGAACAGTTTGAGCTGCATGTCCACGAACTTTCTCGCCAGCGCGATGGCGTCCTCCACGTCCTCGGGCGCGACGGAAATCAGCACCCCCGGGCGCCGGTCCCGGGTGACATGGTTGATCTTGAAGCCCGCGGAGGTCAGCCCCTTGAACAGCGCCTGGGCGCGGGTGGTGCCGATGCCCAGCACTTCGCCGGTGGATTTCATCTGAGGGCCCAGTGTGGCATTGGCGTCGTTCAGCTTCTCAAAGCTGAACACCGGCACCTTCACCGCGATGTAGGGCGGCGCCTTGTGAAGGCCCGTTCCGCAGCCGATGCCGGCCAAGGTCTCGCCCAGCATCACGCGGCTCGCGATCTCCACCATCGGCACGCCCGCCACCTTGCTGATGTAGGGGATGGTGCGGCTGGCGCGCGGATTCACCTCGATCACGTACAACTCGCCCTGATAGATCAGGTACTGGATGTTCACCAGGCCGCGGGTGCCCAGCGCCAGCGCCAGCTTGCTGGACACGTCGATCACCTGCTCCAGCATGCCGTCGTCGATGCCCACCGGCGGGTATACCGCGATGGAGTCGCCGCTGTGCACGCCCGCGCGCTCCACGTGTTCCATGATGCCCGGAATCAGCACGCCCTCGCCGTCTGAGATCACGTCCACCTCGAGCTCCGTGCCCTTCATGTATTTGTCGATCAGCACCGGGTTCTCGATGGCGGTTTGCAGAATGCGATCCATATACAGCCGGACTTCATCGTCATTGTAGGCAATCGTCATGCCCGAGCCGCCGATGACGTAGCTGGGGCGCAGCAGCACCGGGTAAGTCAGCTCGTTCGCGGCGCTCAGCGCCTCGGGCAGCGTCATGCAGGTCAGCCCTCTGGGGCGCTTGATGCCAAAGCCCTCCAGCAGCTTGTCGAATTTCTCCCGGTCCTCGGCGATGTCGATGCCCTCCGCCGAGGTGCCCAGAATGCGCAGACCCCGCTTGTCCAGCGCCTGGGTCAGGTTGATGGCCGTTTGGCCGCCGAACGCAACCACCACGCCGTAGGGCTGCTCCACGTCGATGACGTTCAGCACGTCCTCCTCGGTCAGCGGCTCGAAGTACAGCCGGTCGGCGGTGTCGAAATCTGTCGAAACGGTTTCTGGATTGTTGTTGATGATGACGACCTCGTACCCGAGGTTCTTCAGCGTCCACACGCAGTGCACGGACGAGTAGTCAAACTCGATGCCCTGGCCGATGCGGATGGGGCCGCTGCCCAGCACGATGATGCGCTGCTTGTCCGGGCTCGTGCGCTCGCGCGCCTCGCAGTGGTCGTCGTAGGTGGAGTAGAAGTAGGGCGTGTGCGCCTCGAACTCGGCGGCGCAGGTGTCGACCATTTTGTACGTCGCGCGGCGCTGGTCGGGCAGCGCCATGCCGCTCAGCTTTGAAAGTGTCCTGTCCAGATACCCAAGCCGCTTGCCCTCGAGGTAATCCTCCCCGGTCAGGGACTGCCCCTTGATCCTGGCCTCGTAGTCGGCCAGCCGCTTGATCTTGTGCAGGAACCAGGCGTTGATGCGCGTGATTTCGTGGATCCTGTCCACGCTGACGCCCATCTGCAGCGCCTTGAAGATGCGGAACAGCCGCAGGTCGTCGGCGAGCTGGAGATCCTCCTCGCGCATGCCGTCAAGGGCAGGCATGTCCAGCGTATCCTGCTTGATCTCCGCGCCGCGCACGGCTTTCATCAGCGCCATCTCGAAGGAAGGCGCGATGCTCATCACCTCGCCGGTGGCCTTCATCTGGGTGCCGAGTTTGCGGCTCGCGCCCACGAATTTGTCGAACGGCCACTTGGGGAACTTCATCACCACATAGTCCACCGCCGGCTCGAAGCAGGCGAAGGTGGTGCCGGTGACCTCGTTTTTGATTTCGTCCAGCGTGTATCCCAGCGCGATCTTGGTGGTGACCTTGGCGATGGGGTAGCCGGTGGCCTTGCTGGCCAGCGCCGAGGAGCGGGACACGCGCGGGTTAACCTCGATCACGGCATAGTCGAAGGAGCTCGGATCCAGCGCGAACTGGCAGTTGCAGCCGCCCTCGATCTGCAGCGCCTCAATGATGTCCAGCGACGCCTGGCGCAGCATGCCCAGCTCGGCCTGTCCCAGCGTCAGCGCCGGGGCCACCACGATGGAATCGCCCGTGTGCACGCCCACCGGATCCACGTTCTCCATG
Source organism: Eubacteriales bacterium (assembly GCA_031549325.1). Classification (GTDB taxonomy): domain Bacteria; phylum Bacillota; class Clostridia; order Christensenellales; family Aristaeellaceae; genus JAJDGF01. The sequence goes on from JAVBQA010000015.1 coordinate 3,500, forward strand.
GAGCAGATGGCGATGGCGTTGCCGCGCGCGTCCCGCATCACCTCAAACTCGATCTCATACCAGCCCGCGATGTATTTCTCCACCAGGATTTGGTGGATGGGGGACATGGAAAGCCCATTGTTCGCGATCTCATTCAGCTCTTTGTCGTTCCGGCACACGCCGCCGCCCGCGCCGCCCATGGTGAACGCCGGGCGGATGATGACCGGGTAACCGATGTCCCGCACGATCTGCCGGGCCTGCGAAAAATCGGTGGCGATGCCGGACGGAATGCAGGGCTGGCCGATTTGCTCCATGGTATCCTTGAACAGCTGCCTGTCTTCGGCCTTCTTGATGGCTTCGGCGTTGGTGCCGATCAGGCGCACGCCGCTCTGCTTGAGGTAGCCCTCGTCATTCAGCTGCATGGCAATGGTCAGGCCCGTCTGGCCGCCCAGCCCCGCCAGCATCGAATCCGGCTTCTCCTTCTCGATGATGCGCTTGACGGTGTCCTTGGTCAGCGGCTCCAGGTAAATGTGGTCAGCCATGTGGGCGTCGGTCATGATGGTGGCCGGGTTGCTGTTCACCAGCACCACCTCGAGGCCCTCGGCCTTCAGCACGCGGCAGGCCTGCGTGCCCGCATAGTCAAACTCGGCGGCCTGCCCGATCACGATGGGGCCAGAGCCGATCACCAGCACCTTTTTGATGTCTTGATTGCGGGGCATTACCGCTTCACCAGCCTTTCGAGGATTTCGGGCAGCTCGCGCCCGCCCGGCATGTGCTGCAGCGAGATGGCGCAGAGGCTTTGGTAGCGAAGCCCAGCCACGCTGCCGTCGTTGAAATTGGTATGGGTCAGCTCCGCGCCCGGCGGCGTGCCGTCCACGGTGTACAGCTGGTTCTGCTGCGTGATGAACATCACACCGTCGCTGACGCGCCTCACCGGCTGGTTTGCGCCGAAGTGGCCCTGGGGAAGGCGCGCGGTTTTGCCGCCAGCCGCCAGCGCCAGCAGCTGGTGCCCAAGCCCGAACGCCAGAATGGGCTGCGCGCCCAGCAGCTGTTTCAGGGTGTTCACCTGATCCGGGTTATCGGCGGGATCGCCCGGGCCGTCGGTCAGCACCAGCAGCTCGAAGCCGGACAGCTCGTCCGCCGGGGCATCGAAGGGGAACTCGTGCAGCTCAATCCCCAGGGCAGTCAGCTGCCCGGTCAGCGCGCCGGGCGCGCCGTAGCTCAGCAGCGCGGCCCTGCGCCTGGCGTCGCCCATCGCCGGATGCAGCGTCCGCCCGCCGCTTGAGACCTGCTTCAGCGCACCGGCCGGCTTGTGGGCTTTCAGCTGTTCTGCCGCGTTGGGCGGCGGCGCGGAGCAGATCAGCGCGTTCATCGCGCCCTCTTGACGAAGAATGCGGGCGATCTGGCGCGTATCCACGCCACAAACGCCCGCAACCTGCTGAGAAGCCAAATAGGAACTGATGTCCCCCTGGGACCGGAAATTGCTGGGGGTTTCGCACCATTCCCGAACGACGATGCCTGAGAGATGGCAACGACTGGACGCCTGTTCCGCGGGGATCGCGCCGTAATTGCCCAGCATGGGGAACGTTTGAAGCACGATGCGCCCCGCGTTCACCGGGTCGGTCAGCCGCCCCATGTAGGAACCGGCGGTGTCCGGCGCCATCTCGCCGATGACGTCAGTGTCCGCGCCAAAACGCGTCCCCTCAAACGTCATGCCGTTCTGAAGGACGATGTAGCATTTTTTCATGTGCGATGCTCCTTGTTGTGGAATGGCTTGGGATGGGTTGAGAAACAATGTCCATTGTGGGGGCGCGGGGGGCGGAGCCCCCCGCGTGATTCCCCGTTTACTTGTTTCCCATGAGCAGCACCAGCACGGCTTTCTGCGCGTGCAGGCGGTTCTCGGCCTCGTCGAAGATCTCGCCCGCGTGGGCCTCGAGCACCTCGCCGGTGATCTCTTCACCGCGGTGGGCGGGCAGGCAGTGCAGCACCATGCAGTCGGGCTTGGCGTAGGAGAGGGCCTGCGCATTGATCTGGTAGCCGCTGAAGGCGGCCTGGCGCGCGCGCACCTCGCCCTCCTGTCCCATGGATGCCCAAACGTCGGTGACCAGCACGTCGGCGTCCTTTGCGGCATCCTCAAGGGAAGGCGTGACCAGGCAGCCGCCGTTTTTCTGCGCCCAGTTCAGCACATCGGCGTCCGGCTTGTAGCCGTCCGGACAGGCGATGGAAACCTGCATGCCCATCTTGAGGCAGCCCACGATCAGCGAGTTGGCCATGTTGTTGCCGTCGCCGACGAAGCACAGCTTCAAGCCCTTGAGCGTCTTTTTGTACTCTCGGATGGTCATCAGGTCGGCCAGCACTTGACAGGGATGGAACAGGTCGGTCAGGCCGTTGATCACGGGTATTGTACCATACTCGGCCAGATCTTCAACTTCTTTTTGGTTATATGTGCGTATCATCATGCCGTCAAGATAGCGGCTGAGCACGCGGGCGGTGTCCTGCACCGGCTCCCCGCGGCCGATCTGCAAGTCGTTGCTGCTGAGGAACAGCGCGTAGCCGCCCAGCTCCACCATGCCCACCTCGAAGGACACGCGGGTACGGGTGGACGACTTCTGGAAGATCATGCCCAGGGTCTTGCCCTTTAGCGGTTGGTTCACAATGCCGTGCTTTTTCTCGTATTTTAGCTGGTCGGCCAGATTCAGGATCTGGGTGATTTCCTCCGGCGTCAGATCCAGCAGTTTCAGCAGGTGCTTCATGGGGCGATGACCTCCTTCATGATGTTGAGCGCCTTGATCAGCGCCTCATCGGGTATGTTCAGCGCGGGCAGCAGCCGGATCTTGTGCTTGGCGGTCAGCGTCAGCACGCCTCGCCCGATGCAGGCGGCGACAACCTCGGCGGCGGGCTTCGCGGTTTCGATGCCCAGCATCAGCCCCATGCCGCTGACCGAGAGCACGCCCGGGGCGCCCGCAAGCGTGCTGACGATCAGGTCGTGCTTCGTTTTCACGCCGTCGAGCACGCGCTGGTCGATGCGCTCCAGAATGGACAGCGCGCCCGCGGCGCACACCGGGTTGCCGCCGAAGGTCGAGCCGTGGCTGCCCGCGCCCAATGTGTCTTTCAGTTTCTCGCCCAGCAGGCAGCAGCCGATGGGCAGCCCGCCGCCAATGCCCTTGGCGGTGGTGACGATGTCAGGCGCGATGCCGAATTGCTCGTAGGCCTACAGCGTGCCGGTTCTGCCGTTGCCGGTCTGCACCTCATCCACGATCAGCAGAATCCCCAGCTGGCGGCACAGGTTCGCGGTCTGCTGCACGAAGTTTTTCTCAAGCGGCAGCACGCCGCCCTCGCCCTGCACCATCTCCAGCATGACCGCGCCCACGGACGGATCTTCGAGCACTTTTTGCATGGACTGCATGTCGTTTGGGGGCGTGTGCACAAACCCGGGCGTGAACGGCCCGAAGTGCTTGTGGAAAACGTCCTGCCCGGTGGCCGAGATCGTGGTCAGCGTGCGCCCGTGGAAGCTCTGCTCCAGAGTCACGACGGTGCTCTTTGCTTCCTCGCCAAACTGGTCGCTGTTCCATTTGCGCGCGGCCTTGATGGCGCACTCGTTGGCCTCCGCGCCCGAGTTGCCAAAGAACACCTTGCGCATGCCGGTCTTGCGGCAAAGCAGCTCGGCCAGGCGGGCCTGCGGGCCGGTGTAATACAGGTTTGACGTGTGCTGGATCTTGCCGAGCTGATCGACCACCGCCTGCTTCCAGATGGGATCGTCCGCGCCGAAGCTGTTCACCGCGATGCCCGAGCCGAGGTCGATATACTCCTTGCCGGAATCGTCCGCCAGGATCGAGCCTTTGCCCGATACCAGCGTCACCGGGAAGCGCTTGTAAGTGGAGGCGATGTAGGTGCTGTCCAGTTGCTGAATGTCCATGGTGATCCCTCCTATTTGAACATGGTGCCCATGCCCTCGTCGGTCAGGACTTCGATCAGGATTGCGTGGGGCACGCGCCCGTCCAGGATGAACACCCGCTTCACGCCCCGCCGGATCGCGTCGATGCAGCACTCGACTTTGGGAATCATGCCGCCCGAAATCACGCCGTCCTTCACCAGCTGGGGCGCTTCCGAAACGTTCACTTCGCGGATCAGCGTCGAAGGGTCGTCCTTGTCGCGCAGCAGCCCGATGATGTCGGTCATGGAGATCATGCTCTCCGCGCCGAGTTTTCCCGCGATGCGCGCGGCGGCAGTGTCCGCGTTGATGTTGAACACCCGGCCGTCCATGTCGCAGCCGATGGTGCTGATCACGGGGATGTAGCCCTTCTCCAGCAAGTCCAGGATGGGCTGCTCGTTGATGCGGGTGATTTCGCCCACGAAGCCCAGCTTAGGATCCAGCACCTCGGCCTCGATCATGCGCCCATCCAGCCCGCACAGGCCGATGGCTCGCCCGCCGATGCGCTCGATCAGCCCCACCAGAGATTTGTTGACTTTGCCCGCCAGCACCATCTGCACGACGTCTACGGTTTCCTCGTCGGTGACCCGCAGGCCGTCCACGAACTCGCTCTTCTTGCCGATCTTCTTTAGCATGTCCGAAATCTCGGGCCCGCCACCGTGCACCAGCACCACCTTGATGCCGATCAGACTCAGCAGCACCACGTCGCGCATCACGGCCTGCTTCAGCGCCTCGTCGATCATGGCGTTGCCGCCGTACTTCACGACGATGATCTTGTTCTCGTATTTCTGGATGTAGGGCAGCGCCTGAACCAGAATCTCCGCGCGGTCCTGAATGGTTGGCATGGGACGGCCTCCTTACGATCTGTAATCCCCGTTGATCCGCACGTATTCGTAGGTCAAATCGCAGCCCCAGGCGGTGGCGGACGCGGAACCGGCGTTCAGGTTCACGTCGATGGTGATCTCGTCCTGAAGCAGGATCTGTTTGGCCTGCGCCTCGCTGAAAGGCACGCCGGCGCCATCCTTGCAGACCAGGATCTCGCCCGCCGAAGAGACAAACTTCACGTCTGCTTTTTGTACGTCCACGTCGCACCCGGCGTAGCCGATGGCGCACAGCACGCGGCCCCAGTTGGCGTCCGCGCCGAACATGGCGGCCTTGACGAGGCTGCTGCAGATGACCGACTTGGCGACGGTCCGGGCGATGGTTTGCGTGGCCGCGCCGGCGAGCGCGCAGGTGACCAGTTTCGTCGCCCCCTCGCCGTCCTTGGCGATCATGCGGCAAAGGTGGGTGGTGACCGCGTTCAGCGCTTGCCTGAAGGCGTCATAGTCGGCCCCTTCGGTTTCGACGGGCGCGCCGCCCGCCGCGCCGTTGGCCAGGATGGTCAGCATGTCGTTGGTGCTGGTGTCGCCATCGACGGAGACCATGTTGAAGCTGATTTGCGCGTCCGCGAGCAGCGCTTTGTGCAGCAGCCCGGGCGCGATGTTTGCATCGGTGGTCAGGAACACCAGCATGGTGGCCATGTTGGGGTGGATCATGCCGCTGCCCTTGGCGATGCCGCCCAGACGGCAGCTGGCTCCGCCGCATTGGAACTCGACGGCCACTTCTTTTTTCGCGAGGTCCGTGGTCATGATGGCCTCGGCGGCGCTTGAGCCGTCGGTGGATAGCCCCTGAACCAGCGCGGCCATGCCGTTCTGAATCGGCGTCAGGTCCAGCGGCTGCCCGATCACGCCGGTGGAGGCCACGATCACATCCGCCGCCGAAACGCCCGCGTGCCGCTCGACCAGCTTGCACATGGCCTCGGCGATCTCTACGCCATTGGCGTTACAGGTGTTGGCGTTGCCGCTGTTGCAGATCACGGCGCGCGCGAGGCCGTTTCGCAGGTTGTCCTTTGTCACCAGAATGGGCGCGCCCTTGACCAGGTTCTGCGTGTAAACGCCCGCCGCCGCCGCGTCGCGGTCGGACAGGATCAGCGCCAGATCCTTTTTGGCCTTGTTCTTCCGGATGCCGCAGTGCACGCCCGAGGCCGTGAATCCCTTCGCCGCCGTGACGCCGCCCTCAATAAACTTCATCATGGATGCCCTCCTACGGCACAAGGCCGGTTGTTTCGTCTAGTCCCAGCGCGATGTTCATGCACTGAACCGCCGCGCCGGACGCGCCCTTGCCCAGGTTGTCGAAGCGCGCCGTCAGCAGGATGCGTTCATCGTTGCCAAAGACGGAAATCTCCATGCAGTCCCGTCCGGCGAGGTTGTTCGCGCCCAGGTAGGTTGCCTCGGAATCCACCACGCGCACCAGCTTCTGATCGGCGTAGTGCGATTTCAGCCGGGCCCTGATCTGTTGTATGCCGGGTTTGCCCGGCAGCAGCCGCGCGGTCAGCGGCAGCGTGAGCGCCATGCCGCAAGGGAAGTCCGCCACGATGGGGCTGAACACGGGAACCTCGGAAAGCCCCGCGATGGCCCGCATCTCTTGTAAGTGCTTATGCTGCTGAGACAGCCCATATTGGCGCGGGCTGCTGAGCTCGGGGTCGCGGCCTGATGCCTCATATTCTGCGATCATGCCCTTGCCGCCGCCGGTGTAGCCGGTGACCGAGTGGCACACAAGGGGGTAGTCCCGGGGCAGAATTCCGGCGGCGACCAGCGGATAACAGAGCGCGATAAAGCCGCTGGCGTGGCAGCCGGGCACCGCGATGCGCTTGCCGGACCGGATTTTTCGCCGGTGATCGGGGGATAGTTCGGGCAGGCCGTAGGCCCAGTCCGGCAGCGTTCGGTGCGCGGTGGAGGCGTCGACCACGACGGTTTTTGGATTGTCCACCAGAGCGACTGCCTCGACAGCCGCCGCGTCGGGCAAGCACAGGAACGCGATGTCCGCCGCGTTCAGCAGGCGTTTGCGCGCCGCCGCGTCTTTCCTTTGCGCCTCGTCGATGGACAGCAGCTCAATGTCTGGCCGTGCCGTCAGCCGCTGCTGGATGCGCAGCCCGGTTGTGCCCTCGCGCCCGTCGATGAACACCTTGACCACCCGATTCACCCCCAGCGTTTGAATTGCACACAGTATAACATGAATAAATATGCATGTAAAGCGCATATTTATGAATATCTATTCAGTTTATGTTATTTTTGCCCAATGGATTGGCACAGAGAAAGAACCCGGCGCGCGGCCTGGTCAATGGCGCCGTCATTTAGAATACTCTGGTGACTGGCGGCGCGGTACAGCGGCTCACGAGCGCTATGCAGCGCGGGCAGGTCGATGGACAGCGGCCGTCCGGCGCTGGGCAGCAGATGCAGCGCGCGCTGGATCCAGAACACGCGGGCGCCGTCCCTCAGCGCCGCGCGGTTGCCGGGGGACACCACGGCGCCGCCGCCGGTGGCGATCACGGCGCTTGATTGGCCGAGCGCCCACAGCAGCGCCTCGGTCTCCAGCGCACGAAAATACGCCTCCCCGCGAAGCGCAAAGAGGCTGGAAATGGGCATGCCCGTCTGGCGCTCGATGCGCTCGTCGGTGTCGATGCAGAGAAGGCCGGAAAGATCGGCGATCCGCCGGGCGATGCAGGTCTTGCCCGCGCCGGGCATGCCGATCAGGGCGATGCGGTCGCCCATCAGCGGTCAGGCCATACGGCGTGGTCGTCGTCCAGCACGCGCACCTGATACGTGCGGCTCAGCTCCAGAATCGCGTCGAAAAGCAGCGGCACATAGAAGGCCACCGGCTCGCCCACCCGCGCCGTCTGGCGCTTGATGATGGCCTGTTCGCGCTGCACATCCACGCGCTGCAGCCCCAGCTGCCGCTTGAGCACGGCGGCGTCGGCAGACAGCGCCAGCCGCCGCTCGAACAGATCCACGATCGCATCGTCGATCTGATCAATCTGCTCGCGGATCTTGATAAGCTCGCTGTTCATGAGGAACTCATCCTTTCATCAAATCGAATAGCGCGATGGCTGCGGCGGCGATCACGGCGGGCACGGCGCGCACGGCGATGCAGGGGTCGTGTCGGCCGGTGATGCGCAGGGTGGTGTTCTCCATGGCTGAGAGATCCACACTGTCTTGGGAAAGCGCGATAGATGGCGTGGGTTTCATGTAGGCGCGCAGCACGATGGGCATGCCGTTAGAGATGCCGCCCAGAATGCCGCCCGCGCGGTTGGCGCTGGTCTCGACTCGGCCGTTCCGCATCACAAACGGGTCGTTGAACGCGCTGCCGTGCGCGCCTGCGGACGCTACCCCTTCGCCGAACGACACCGCCTTTACGCCCGGGATCGCAAACACCAGCTGGGACAGGCGGTTGTCCAGCCCGTTAAACAGCGGCTCACCCAGGCCCGCGGGCACGCCCAGCGCGATCAGCTCCACGCTGCCGCCCACGGAGTCGCCCGCGGCGCGGGCCTGCTCGATCTGCCGGATCATCGCCTGGCCCCGCGCGTCGTCGAGGGCGGGAAAGGGTTGTGCAGCCAGTGCCTCCAGCCGCGATTTGGTCTCATGAACCGGGTCGAAAGGTTCGTCCATTGCGCCGCCCACGCTCAGCAGGTGCGCGCCGATGGAGACGCCCTTGCGGGCAAGGAGCTGCAGGCAGACGCCGCCCGCGATGCACAGCGGCGCTGTCATGCGCCCGGACAGCATCTGCGGGTCGATCCCCTTGCACCGGGCGGTGTAGTCCGCATGGGATGGGCGCGGAATGTCCCTTATGGCGGCGTAGTCGGCCAAACGCGCATCGCGGTTCTCGATCACGGAGAGCAGCGGCTCGCCGGTCAGCACATCGCCCCGCAGGCCCTCCGGAAAGAAAGGTTGATCCGGCTCGCGGCGCTGGCTGTTCAGCGCGCCGCCCGGGGCGCGGCGCGAGAGAAAGCGCTGCAGCTCGGCGATGTCAATCCGCTCGCCCGCCGGAAGCCCGGAAAGCCGCACGCCGACGGACGGCCCGTGCGAGCTGCCGAGCAGCTCCAGGCGCAGCTGGTCACCCATCCAAGGCCGCATTCGTTTTGCCTCCAAGCCTGATAAAGTCTTCGAAAAACCCGGGATAGGATTTTGCCACGCAGTCCGCGCCCAGAATCGTCACCGGGCCGCTGGCCCGAGTGGCCAGTGCGCAGGCCGCCATGGCGATGCGGTGGTCGCCCATCGGGCTCAGTGCGCCGCCGGTGGGACGCCCGCCGGTGACGACCAGCCGGTTCTCCTCTACCAGCACCCCGATACCCAGCGCGCGCAGCATCGATGCGATGGCCTGCGCGCGGTCGCTTTCCTTCAGCCGCAATCGGCGAGTGCCGGAAAGCACGGTTGTGCCCGGCCGCAGCGCGGCCACGGCGGCCAGGGACGGCGCGAGATCCGGGCAGGGGGAGAGATCGACGTTTCGCGCGCCCATCAGCCGGGGCATGGCGCGGTCGGGCTGGGCGGAGGCAGCATCCAGGCTGAGCAGTTCCACCTGGGAACCCAGCGCGTTCATGGCAAAAAACGGCGCTGCCGCCGACCAGTCGCGCTCAATGCCGATGCGCGCGGGGGCCCTGTAGATCTGGCCGCCCGGCACGAAATACCCATGGTCGATGGGCTCGACCCGCGCGGAAAAATCACGCATGGCGCGAATCGTCATGTCCACATAACCCGCCGATTCGAGCGGCGAGGTCAGCGTGATCCGGCTGTTCCCGGCAAGCAGCGGCAGCGCCAGCAGCAGCCCGGACACGAACTGCGAGCTGACGTCTCCCGGCAGCTCGAACACGCCGGGTTTCAGCCGCCCGGATACCCGGATGGGCAGCTGATCCCCATCGATCCGCGCGCCGTTTTGGGCCAGGCAGCGCAACAAATCGGCAATCGGGCGCCGGGGCAGCCGCCCCCGCCCGGTAAACGTCACTTCGGATCCCAGCGCCGCGCAAACGGGCATCAGCAGCCGCAGCGTGGCCGCGCTCTCGGCGCAGTCCAGCGCCGCCCCGCCGTGCAGCGCCTCCAGACAGGACATGGTGGCCAGCACATCGACGCAGGGGCACTCGGGTTCGATCGCCGTGCCAGACAGCCGCGCCAGCACCAGCATCCGCTGCGCGTGGGACTTGCTCTGGGGCGGCGTCAGCGCGCCCGACAGCGTCCCGGGGGAGACGACGATGTCCATGCAGCCACCCCCGTCTTAATCATAAGCTTACATATCATACCACAAAGACTGTGTAACGTAAAGCGACTGGTGAATTTTTGGGAAAAGGGGTATAATTGGAACAGTTTTTAGAATCGGGAGGGTTGCCCATGAAACTGATGATCGCTTCGGACATCCACGGATCAAAGCGCTACGCCAGCCAGCTGATGGACGCGTTCAACCGCGAGGCGCCGGACACCTTGGTGCTGCTCGGGGACCTGCTGTACCACGGCCCCAGGAACCCGCTGCCCGAGGGCTATGATCCGCAGGGCGTGCTCGAGCTGCTGAATGCCGTCAAGGACAAGATCGTGGCCGTGCGCGGCAACTGCGACAGCGAGGTGGACCAGATGGTGCTGCAGTTCCCGATGATGGCCGACTACGCGCTGATCGAAGCCGATGGGCGGCGTTTGTTTCTGACCCACGGCCACAAGTTCAGTCCGGACAGCCCGCCGCCCATGCCGGCGGGCGCGCTGCTGTTCAACGGCCACACCCACATTCCCGCGTTTGAGCCGCGGGGCGCGTTCACCTACGTAAACCCCGGCTCGGTGTCGCTGCCCCACCAGAACAGCCAGCGCGGCTACATGGTTCTGGAGCCGGGCGCGCTGCGTCACAGGCAGCTGGACGGCGCGCTGATCGCCGACCATTCCTGTTAGCTCTCCCGCACATGGGAGAGCGCAAAGCTGTGCGCGTCGCCGTTGACACGTTGAGGATTTGTGAATTCTGTGTTGACTTTTTGGTTTTCATATGATACCCTGAGTTGGGTTTGCCGTATAAAGTTGCACGAACATTCACACATGGCCTCGCCTGGTTCACTGCGAGTTGGGCGGACATTTGCCCGCTTGATTAGGAACACAGCTTTGAAGGAGGAAGTTCCATGAAACTGAGGAAGACTCTGGCTGCGATTCTCGTGCTCGTCCTGTTTGCCGGCATGGCGCCGGCGGCGCTTGCGGAACCTGTTGAGCTGGTGTTTTGGGACATGGTTTGGGGCGGCGCGGATGCGTACATTCCGACCGCCGAAAAGCTGGTTGAGAAATTCAACCAGGAGCATCCGGACATTCATGTGACCTATCAGTCCACCGCGTGGCAGAACTTTTACCAAACCTTCCTGACGGCCGTCACCTCGGGCGTGGCCCCGGACGTTTCGACCGGCGCGTTCCCGCAGGCCGTGCAGTACGCCGCCATGGAGGAGATCACCGACCTGAGCTCGATCCTGGACAACTGGAAAGCCACCAACGATCCGATCCTGGACGACTTCCTGCCGGGCATCCTGGAGATGGAGCGCTACAACGGCGTGCTGGCGGGCATCCCGTGGAACATGGATCCGCGCCAGATCTGGTACAACAAAGACGCGTTTGATCAGGCCGGCATCACCGAGATGCCCAAGACCTGGGACGACTTCCTGGAGGTCTGTAAGCAGATCAAGGAGAAGACCGATTTCATCCCCTTCAACTTCGCGGGCGGCGACCACATGGCCACCCAGTTCTCCATCGCGCTGTTCACGATGAACGGCGCCGGCTGGGCCAACGACAAGGGAGACGGCCCGTTCCCGGACAAGCAGAAGATCGTGGAAGCCTTTGAGTTCCTGGGCGAAATGGTCAAGAACGGCTACGTGGCCGAGGGCACCGCGGGCTACGTGGGCGCCGACGCCAACCTGATGTTCTACGGCGAGAAGGTCGCGATGTACTGGACCGGGCCGCTCAATGACATCGACCAGTATCCCGGGCTTAAGGAAAAGGTGTTCGCGATGCCCGCCATCGGCAAGACCGAGGAGACCGCCACCAACTACGTGTGGCCCAACTACGTGATGAGCTTCGCGCAGACCAAGCATCCCGAGGAAGCCAAGGTATTCCTGGAGTGGTGGGTCAAGAACTGCCAGCCGCTGTATTTCGACGGCAGCCTGAACTCCATGCCCGCGCTGAAGTCCACCCTGCAAAACTCGTTCTACGCCGACAAGAAGATCGCCAAGGAGATTCGCGACGTGGTGCTGCAGAAGGCGACCACCCCGGTCTCCCCGGCTCCGGCGCTGTACTTGGCGTTCTCGCAGATCGAGGGCGAGACCATGCCCAACGCGCCCGTCCAGGCCATCCTGACCGGCGCCACCAACTATGAAGAGCTGGCCGACCAGCTGCTGGCCAACATTCAGAAGGCCTTTGACGACAACGCGGAATGAGCATGCGCGCGTAAGCGTACTTGAGCGGGCAATGCCGGGGCCTTCCCGGCATTGCCCCGTCACATTGCGATAAAGGTGGTCATGAGATGGCAAACACCGCCAAATCGGCCAGGCAGAAGCGCCGGTATGAAACCTCGCTCCTGAACAACAAGCCGCTCGGATACGCCATGCTGGTGCCGGCCTCGCTGATGATCCTTCTGATCAGCTGCTACCCGCTGCTCAACGGCATCTTTCTGGGCTTTCGGCACTACAACCTGCTCAAGCCCAAGAAGCAAGGCTTTGCGGGGCTTGCAAACTATGTCAAGGCGTTTTCAGACAAGGAGTTCTGGAATGTGCTGGGGTTCACGTTCCTGTACACGATCATGGTGGTGCTCATCGCCTATGTGGTGGGCATGATCATGGCCATGCTGCTCAACCGCAACATCAAGGGCCGCGGGCTGTTCCGCGCGCTGGCGCTGGTGCCCTGGATCATTCCGCCGGCGGTGGCGGCCATCAACTGGAGCTGGCTGTTCAACGACCAGGTCGGGCTTTTGAACCACCTGATCAAGCAGTTGCCCTGGGCGAGCAAGGGCGTGCTGTTCGTGGCCGATCCTCAGGTCGCCCGCATCACCGTGATCTGGACCAGCGCCTGGAAGTCGCTTCCGTTCATGATGATCACGCTGCTCGCCGGGCTGCAGGCCATTCCAACCGATCTTTACGAGGCGGCGGAAATCGACGGCGCCAACTTCCGCCAGCGGTTCACATACGTGACCATGCCCCAGCTCAGCTCGGTCACCACCGTGTGCACCACGCTGATGTTCATCTGGACATTCAATAACCTGGAGAACATCTATCTGCTCACGCGCGGCGGCCCCAACCAGGCCACGTTTGTGCTGTCGATCCTGACCTACTACACCGCCTTCATGAGAAGCGACATCGGCTATGCGTCGAGCATCTCCACGATTCTGCTGGTCGTGCTGGTGTGCGTGCTGATGGTGTATGTCCGGCTGGTGGACCGGCAGTCGAGGGAGGTGTAGCCCATGCAGAAGAACGCGTATTACGAGCGGAAATCGCGCCGCGAGCGGCGGGCCAACCGGTGGGCTTACATCGTGCTGACGATGATGGTGCTCATCATCAACATTCCGTTTCTGCAGATGATCATGACCTCCTTCAAGACGCGGGCGGAGGCCATGTCGAGCTTTGATTTCCTGCCGCACCAGCTGTCGTTTGAGAACTACGCCAAGGTGCTGCTTCGAACCAACTTCAGCACCAACATCCTGAACAGCTTCTATGTGTCGGTGGTGGTGACGCTGGCCTGCATCGTGCTTGCGGTGATGGCGGGCTACGCGATCTCGCGCTTTAAGGGGCGCGTGTTCAACGCGTACACCACGTTCATGCTGGTGCTGCAGCTGTTTCCGGGCGTGCTGATGCTGATCCCGCTGTTTCTGATCCTGCAGCGCATGCGCCTGTTTGACACCCATGCCTCCGTCATGCTGGCGTATACGGCGCACAACCTGCCGTTTTCGATCTGGCTGCTGAAGGGGTTTTTCAACACGATTCCGTTCGACATCGAGCAGGCGGGCATGATCGATGGCTGCAGCCAGTTCAGCTCGTTCTGGCGGCTGGTGCTGCCCATCTCGATGCCGGGCGTCAGCACCGTGGCGATTTTTACGTTCATCAACGCCTGGTGTGAGTTCACCGTGGCCAGCATCCTGTTGCGCAGCGACCACGTCATGACCATGACGGTGGGCTTGCAAAAATTCGTGCAGCAATACACGCAAGACTGGCCCGCGCTGATGACCGCCGCGACCATCAGCTCGCTTCCGACGCTGATCTTCCTGCTGATTGCCCAGAAGTACCTTGTGCAGGGGATGGGTGCAGGCTCGGTGAAAGGGTAACACAGATTGTTTGAGCATGCTTTAAGGAGGGAACCCGATGAAATCCGATTCGATTTGGATTCTGGAGCCGGGCAAGATGGAAATCCGGGCGGTCGACATCCCTGATCCCAAGTACGACGAGGTGCAGATTCAGACCAAGGCGTGCGGCGTGTGCTGCTGGGACAGCTACCTGTTCCGGGGCATCAGCGCGCCGGGGCCGCTGCCCTACATCATCGGGCACGAGGGCGCGGGCATTGTGCACAAGGTGGGCGCGGGCGTCACCAAATTCAAGCCTGGGGACAAGGTGTTTTGCGCGGGCGGCAGCAACGAGCAGATGAGCCAGTACTTCAACCTCAAGGATAACGGGCTGACCAGGATTCCGGACGACGTGACGGACTTCGTGCCCTGGGTGATCGAACCCACGGTCACCGTCGTGAATGTGCTGACGTGGACGGGCATCGAACCCGGGGACACGGTGGCGCTGGTTGGCGCGGGATACATGGGCATGCTGACGCTGATGGGGCTGACGCGCGGCTATCCTTGCGGGCGAATCGTGGTGTTTGAGAAACAGGCGGTGCGCCGCGAGATGGCTAGGGCGCTTGGCGGCTGCGAGGTGTACGACCCCTACGACGCCGAGGGGCAGGCCGCGATCGAGGCGCTGCGGGCCGCGGGCGGCGCGGACAAGGTGATCGAGTTCTCGGCGGATGAGAGCGGGCTTCAGATCGCGCTGCAGCTGGTCAGGAAGCGCGCGGGGCGGCTGACGGTGGGTTCGTGGCACCGGCAGGAGCTCACGTTTGACGGCACGCAGCTGCACATGGGCGGCATTCTGATGAACAATGTGGCGCCCAACACGACGGTGCATTATGAGGATCTGATCCCGCGCACGGCGGCGATGGTGAAGCGGGGGATCTTCAACCCTGGGCGGCTGGTGACCCATGTGGCGAATTACAAAGACTGCCTGCATGTGTTCGAGCGTGCGATCGATAAGAAGGACGGATACATCAAGGGCGTGATTACCTTTTAAAGACCGGGTGTATGAAGACAGGGGTTCGAAAGCGCGTGATGCCCTTTGGATCCCCATTTGCGCACACCCAGACTTGGGGGGTGATGGCCACGGCATTGGGGCAAAAATGTGTATCTTAGGGGCGGCTTTTGTGATCGGGCCGTCCCTTCGTGCTATACTCTACCCGTGGGAGATGATGATGTGAATCTATACATGAAGCAAAAGGTGTTCAGCTGGGGCGACAAGTTTCAGATCTGGGATGAGAACCAGACGCCGCGCTACCAGGTGGAGGGTGAGGTTTGGAGCCTGGGCAAGCGGCTGCATGTGCTCGGGCTGGATGGCGCCGAGCTGGCGTTTGTGTGCCAGAAGGTGTGGTCGTTTTTGACCCGGTTCTTCGTGGAGATTCAGGGTGAAACCGTGTGCGAGGTGGTCAAGGAGTTCACCTTCTTCCGCCCCAGTTACCACATCGAGGGGCTAGGCTGGCGCATTGGGGGCGAGATCTGGGAGCATGAGTACGTGGTCTACGACGCGAACGGGCGCACCGTGATGGCGCTGAGCAAAGAATGGTTCACCTGGGGCGACAGCTATTGCCTGCGCATCGAGGACGGCCAGGACGAGCTGCTGTGCCTGTGCGCCGCGCTGGCCATCGACGCCGCGGTGGATGTGCAGAGCAGCAACAACTGAGCGGCTTGGACGCAACACAGCCCTGAAACCATTTGGTTCCAGGGCTGTTGATTGGTTTTGGGCGGATATAGATGATCTGACGGGCTTTACCCCCACAGCAGCGACAGCATCGGCACAACCTGCTTCTTGCGCGACACGATGCCGGGCAGGAACGCGTGGTGATCCTTCACATCCACGTTGAACGCCTGCTTGATGACGTCCTCGTCGCCCACCACCAGCAGCTCGGTGCCCTCGCGCAGCACGTCGGTGAGCATCAGCAGCACCATGTCGTAGCCGCTCTTTTTCATGCTTTCGCGCATCACGGACAGCAGCTCGTCGATGCGCTTCAGCACGCGGTCGCTGTCTAGGCAGGTCACCTGGCCGATGCCGATGGGGTGTCCGGCGATCTGGAACTCCTTGAAGTCCGAGAAGATCAGCTCGCGCGCCGGTTTGTCCTCGGAGGAGCTGGCCGAGAAGATGGAGTAGCCCAGCTCATCAATGGATACGCCCGCGATGCGCGCCATGCGCTCGGCCATGCGCACGTCGCGCTCGGTGCAGGTGGGGGATTTGAACATGACCGTGTCGGACACGATGGCCGCGCACATCAGACCGGCGAGCTTGGGCGGCGGCATGAGCCCTTTTTCCTGATACATGCTGCCGATGATGGTGGCCGTGGCGCCCACCGGCTCGTAGCGCGAGTAGATCGGCGCGCCGGTCAGCACGCCGCCCTGGCGGTGGTGGTCGATGATCTCGATGATCTCGGCCTGATCCAGCCCGGAGACCGACTGCCCGGCCTCGTTGTGATCCACCAGCACCACGCGCTTGCGCTTGGGGCGGATCAAGTGGTATCTGGACAGCGTGCCCACCACGTGGTCGTGCTCGTCCAGAATCGGATAGCAGCGGTAGCGGCTTTGCAGCATGGCCTCGCGCACGTCGTCCATGTAATCGTCCAGGTGGAAGTGCACCAGGTCGGTGGTCTGACACACCCGGGAGATCGGGATGGACTGGTAGATCATCCGCGCGGCGCGGTAGGCGTCGCACGGCGTTGAGATGACGCAGGTCGGGCTGTCGATGCCGCGAAACGCCTCGGAAAGCTCGCACTGGCACAGGATCACGCTGCTTGCGCCCGCCTCGATCGCCTGGCGCACCAGCGCCTCCTGGTGGCCGCACAACACGACGGAGCCCTTTTGGATGGGCGTCTCCTGGCCGTCCGCCTGGGGCAGCGCGATCCGCACCTCGCCGGTGACCGAGTCGAACACGTTGCGCGTGTCGTTCAGGATGCGGCCCTCGAGCGAGCTCAGCAAATTGAACACTGGGATGTGGTCGGCCACCGGGTGCGCGATGGAATACATGTCAAATGTGGCGATGTCGCCCCGGGTCAGCATGCCATGCAGCGAGCCGTCGTCGTCCGTGACAGGCAGCGCCAGGATCTTGGCGTCGTCGTGCAGCACCGACCAGGCGCGGTTCACCGTGACGGCCGCGCTCAGCGCCGGGGGCGTGTCGTACGCCAGGTCGCGCACCTGGGTGCGCACATTGTGCAGCAGCGTGGGCGGCTCGAATCCGAACCGGTCCAGCACCATCTGGGTCTCGTCTGTCACCTGTCCCAGCCGGGCCGCGCAAAACTCGCGGTCGCCCAGCGCGTTCCTGAGCGCCGCGTAGGCCATCGCCGACACGATCGAATCCGTGTCCGGGTTTCTGTGGCCGATCACGTAGATTGGATCCATGTGTAATCCTCCGGATGCGGATGTTCTTGCTGCCATTATAGGGCAATCGCACCGAGCGCACAAGCCCTTTTGCAAAAATAATCATGGCTGTTGACAAAGTGTTTGAGCAGCCGTATGTAATCATGAATTCTTCACTTGACAAATCGGTTAGTTCACGCTAAACTACTTTCGGGTTAGATAATTCTAACCAAACACGAAAGGCAACGATGAGCGGAGGGCGAATCCCAATGATCAGAACACTGAATGACGTGCCCATCGGCCAAAGCGCCAATGTGGTGCGCGTAAACGGCGAGGGCGCCATCCGCCGCCGGATCATGGACATGGGCATCACCAAGGGCGTGCGTGTCTGGGTGCGCAAAGTCGCCCCCATGGGCGACCCGCTGGAGCTCAACGTGCGCGGCTACGAGCTCTCCCTGCGCCGCGCCGACTGCGCGATGATCGAAGTGGAATAAAGGCGGGGCGTGGGGCACCCACTGAAGGGAGCAAACAAAATGGCAATTCGCATCGCGCTGGCGGGGAATCCGAACAGCGGCAAGACCACCATGTTCAACGATCTGACGGGCAACCGCCAGTATGTGGGCAACTGGCCGGGCGTGACGGTGGAAAAAAAAGAAGGCAAGCTGCGGGGGACAGACGACATCTTCGTACAGGATCTGCCGGGCATCTACTCGCTGTCGCCGTACACACTGGAAGAGGTGGTTACGCGCAACTACCTGATCGCTGAGCACCCGGACGTGATTTTGAACATCGTCGACGCCAGCAACATCGAGCGCAACCTGTACCTGACCACGCAGCTGATCGAGATCGGGCTGCCGGTGGTGATCGCGCTGAACATGATCGACGTGGTCCGCAAGAACGGCGACACCATCGACATGGACAAGCTCGGGCGGACGCTGGGGTGCGAAGTTATCGAGACCTCGGCGCTGAAGGGCGAGGGTTCCAGAAAGGCCGCCGAGCGCGCCGCCGAGCTGGCAAAGTTCCGCGTGAAGCAGGAGCACCCCCACGTGTTTTCCGGCACGGTGGAGCACGCGCTGGCCCACATCGAGGACATCATCAACGAAAAGGTGGAGCAGGATCACCGGCGGTTCTACACCGTTAAGCTGTTCGAGCGCGACCGGAAGGTGATGGATCAGCTGAAGCTGGACCAGGCGACGCGGGCCGAGATCGAGCGGATCATCCAAAGCGCGGAGAAGGAGCTGGATGACGACGCCGAGTCGATCATCACCAACGACCGCTACGACTACATCGCCAGGCTGGTTCAAAAGTGCGTGGTTCGAAAGCGGGCGCACGGCGAGCTGAGCGCCTCGGACCGGATCGACAAGGTGCTGACCAACCGCGTGTTCGCGCTGCCCATCTTTGCGCTGGTGATGATCCTGGTGTACTACGTGTCGGTCACCACGGTGGGGCAAATCGTGACCGACTTCACCAATGAGACGCTCTTTGGCCAGTGGATCCTGCCCAACCTGCAGTCCTGGCTGGAATCGGTCAGCGCCGCGCCCTGGCTGATCGGGCTGCTGACGGACGGCATCGTGGGGGGCGTCGGGTCCGTGCTGGGGTTCGTGCCCCAGATGGTGATCTTGTTTCTGTTCCTGGCGCTGCTGGAGGACTGCGGCTACATGTCGCGGATCGCGTTCATCATGGACCGGATGTTCAGGCGGTTCGGCTTGTCGGGCAAGAGTTTCATCCCGATGCTGATCGGCTCGGGCTGCGGCGTGCCGGGCATCATGGCCAGCAGGACGATTGAAAACGAAGCCGACCGGCGCATGACGATCATGACGACCACGTTCATCCCCTGTGGCGCAAAGATGCCGGTGGTGGCGATGATCGCGGGCGCTGTGTTCGGCGGCGCGTGGTGGGTGGCCCCGAGCGCTTACTTTATCGGCGTGCTGGCGGTGATCGTGTCCGGGCTGATGCTGAAGAAAACCAAGCTGTTCGCGGGCGAGGTGACGCCGTTTGTGATGGAGCTGCCCGCGTACCACTGGCCCGCGCCGGGCAATGTCTTCAGAAGCGTGTGGGAGCGCGGCTGGTCGTTCGTCAGGAAGGCGGGCACGCTGATTCTGCTGGCCAGCATCCTGATCTGGTTCCTGTCTAACTTCGGGTTTGTGAGTGGCGGGTTTGGCATGGTCGCCGACATGAACCAGAGCGTCCTGGCGCGGCTGGGAAGCCTGCTGGTGCCGGTGTTCGCGCCGCTCGGGTTTGGCAACTGGGAGAGCGTGGTGGCCACGGTGATGGGGCTGATGGCCAAGGAACAGGTGCTGAGCGTGTTTGGCGTGTTGTTCGGCGTCGGAGAGGACGGCGTGGAGGCCGTGTTCCGAATGAACTACTCGGCGCTGGCGGCGTATTCGTTCCTGCTGTTCAACTTGCTGTGCGCGCCGTGCTTCGCGGCGATGGGCGCGATCAAGCGCGAGATGAACAGCGCCAGGTGGACGGGGTTCGCGATCGGGTATCAGTGCGCGTTCGCATACGCAGTGTCGCTGATGGTGTACCAGTTCGGGCGGATGCTTTCCGGCCACTTCGGCGCGGGCAGCGTGTGCGCGCTGCTGGTGCTGGCGGGGCTGCTGTGGATGCTGTTTCGGCCGACTGGAAATCGGGTATTTTATGGTCGGTAGGTGATGAATATGGCGACGTTTTGGATTTCGGCCGGGTTGCTCGTTGTGGTGGGTCTGATCATCTGGAAGATGGTGTCGGACAAGAAAAAGGGCAAGAGCGGCTGTGGATGCGGCTGCGAGAATTGCCCGTCCGGCGGCATGTGCCACCCTGAGCAAAAGCCGAAGGAATGAAAAAGGGGATTCAGCGCCCGATAGGCGCTGGATCCCCTTTTTTTGCGCAACGAAAACGCCGGGAGGCATCACAGGGCCGCGGCCCTCGATTCTCGCCGGCGGGGCGTCAGCCCTTGACCGAGCCGGCCATCATGCCCTTGACCAGCTTGTCCTGCCCAATGATGAACGCGATGATCATCGGCACGGCGCTGAGCGTTAGCACAGTCATGATCATCGGCGTGTTGGCCGTGTACTCGCCCTGGTAATCCCAGATGGCCAGCGGCAGCGTCCTGGCGCCCACCGACTGGGTCAGAATCAGCACGAAGCTGAACTCGTTCCACATGTTGATCGAGTTGTAGATTCCGAGTGTCGCCAGCCCGGGCAGGCTCAGCGGCAGGATCACCTTGAAAAACGTGCCGAACAGCGAGCAGCCGTCGATCGACGCCGCTTCCTCCATCTCGCCAGGGATCAGCTTCATGAACCCGGTCAGAATGAACACGGAAATCGGCAGGTTGAACGCTACATAGGGGCCGATCAGCGCGCCCAGCGTGTCGTAAAGCCCGATGTTGTTCGTCAGGATGAACACCGGGATGAACGCCACGTGGATCGGGATGGACATGCACGCCACCACCAGGGCGAACAGCACCGCCGTCACCCGGAACTTCAGCCGCGCGAACACAAACGCCGCCAGCGACGTGCACCCGAGCAGGATCGCCAGCGACACGACCGTGACCGTCAGCGAGTTCAGCAGAAAACGCGGAAAATTGCCCTGCAGCACTTTCAGGTAGTTGCCGAACGAAAAATTCTTGGGCAGCGCGAACACGCCGTTCATGAACATTTCCATCTGGCCCTTGAACGAATTGAGCACCATGAACACGAACGGGAACACCGCGATGAGCAGCCAGAACACGCACAGCAGCAGAATCAGACTGCGACCGATCCACTTCTTCATCGGCTAGTCCCCCTTCCGGTTCATCAGCCGGATGGACACCAGCGAGAAGATCGTGATGAACAGAAACATCGCCGACGCCACCGTCGCGCCGTAGCTCATCATCTGCTCGGCGAACGACTTCTTGTACATGTAGGTGGCCATCAGCTCGGTGGAGCCGCTGGGGCCGCCGCCGGTCATGACGTAGATCAGATCGAAGTATTTCAGCGAGCCCACCATGGACATGGTGACCGCGCTCTTGATCGTGGGCATCAGCATGGGCAGCGCGCACCTGAAAAAGTACTGGCGGCGCGTGGCGCCGTCGATGATGCTGGCCTCGTAGACCTCCTCGGGCAGGCCGCCCAGCCCCGCCAGGTAATACACCATGTAAAACGGGATGAACTGCCAGCAGATCACGCCCACCACAGCGTACAGCGCGATGTGGGGATTGCCCAGGAAATCGATGCCCTTGAGCCCGACCAGCTTCAGCAGCGCGGCGACCAGGCCGTAGTTGGGCTCATACACGTACTTGAACAGAAAACCGATCGCCACCGACGACATCAATAGCGGCAGAAACCAGGCCACCTTGAACAGGTTGAACTTCTTGCCAGCCGTGTCCAGGATGTACGCCAGCCCCATGCCGATAGGCATCTGGAACACGATGGACAGCACCACGATGATCAGATTGTTTCCGAGCGCCCGGATGAATCGGTAGTCCTTCAGCAGCTCGGCCCAGTTTTGAAGCCCCACGAACTGGGTGCGGGGGCCGATGCCGTTCCAGTTGAACAGGCTGATCTGCAGCGACGAGAAGATCGAGTAGAACATGAACACGCCCAAAAAGAAAAACGTGGGCGCCAGAAACACGACCGCGCAGATCACGGCCTGGCGCTTTCTGGCCTGCAGGGAGGCTGGCTTTGGTTGAACCATGGGCAACACCTCGCGTGTGTAATCAGCGGGGGCACGGTTGCCCGTGCCCCCGGCAGGTGGCTCCGAAATGTCGGGCTACTTCGCGGCAGCCTCTTTGGCCATCGCTTCTTCCATCAGCTTGTTGACCTCTTCCGGGGTCTTGGTCAGCCCAAACAGCTCCTGGCTGGTGCTCTTGTGCAGCTCAGACATGGAAGGGCTCAGATACTGGTCATACCACAGCTGGATGGACTTCGCGTTCTCGACGATCTTCAGCAGCTCGGCCAGCTTCGCGTCGGTGATCTGCTCGCTGATGCCCTTCACCGGCGGGATCTTGCCCGCGGCCACGCGGTCCTTGATGCCCTGCTCATCCAGCATGGACACGATGGCGTTGAACGCCACCTCGGGCGCCTTGCTGCTGGCCGACACATGGTAGAAGTTGTCGCCCACGGTGCCAACCAGCGCCGTCGGGTCGCCCTTGCCGCCCTCGACCATCGGGAACGGAACCATCCCGAGGTTGGGCAGGAAGTCCGGGTTCTCGCTCGTCATGGAGGAAATGGCCCAGCTGCCCATCAGGTACATGCCGGCGTCGCCGGTGTACAGCATCATGCGCGACTGGCCGCTGTCCTCGTCCAGCCCGTTGAAGCCGTTGACGAAGTAGTTCTTGTTCACCAGCTCCTGCAGCTTGTTGCCGGCCTCGGTGAACGCCGGATCCTCGAAGCTGCCGCCCGGAAGGCGGTTGGCGGCCTTGGAGAACACGTCATTGCCGCCGATCCTGTCCACCAGGTACATGTACCACATGGAGCCCGTCCACATGGTCTTGTTCGCCAGCGAGATGGGCGCGATGCCCTTTTCCAGCAGCTTGTCAGCTGCGGCTTCGAGCTCGGCCATCGTGGTGGGCGGCGTCAGGCCGTTGTCCTCAAACACCTTTTTGTTGTAGAACAGCATCGCAACCGCGATGTTCTCCACCGGCACGCCCCACACCTTGCCGTCAAACGTGGCCTGGGAAATGGCGGCGTCCATCCACTTGTCCTTGACGGGCTCCATGTAGGGGGTCAGGTCGGCGATCACGCCCGCGTTGGCATAGGCAACCATCGGGCCGCCCGACCAGCTGAAGAAGATGTCCGGCGCGGCGTTGGCGCCGATGGCAACCTTGATCTTGTCCTTGTAGGCGTCGTTTTCCACCGGAACCACGTCCACATGGTTGCCGCTGGCGGCTTCGTAGCGGTCCATCGCGCTCTGGACGGCGGCCTTGGGCAGCTCCTGCGTCTGGCAGTGCCACATGGTGACGGTCTCCGCATAGGCGGCGCTAAGGCTCAGCACCATCAGAAGCGCCAACGCCAGCGCCAGGGTCTTGTTCCGAAGTTTCCTCATGAAAAATACCCTCCTAGAATTTGTGATGAGTGACAAATGGAGTATACAATATGAAATTAACCTTGTCAATGTGTTCTTAACATTGCGCCAAATATTCCAAATAACTGGCCAAAAATTGCGAAAACGGGCGCGATATGCGCGCCCGTTTTATGATGGGATTGAGAGATTACTTTTTCTTTGTGAACAATTGCACCCAGTGCAGCTTGCCGTCCAGCTCATACAGGCCGATGCCCGACTCGCGGTAGTTCCTGTTCAGAATGTTCTTCTTGTGGCTGGGGCTCCCCATCCAGGCGTCGACCAGCGCCTCGGGGTCCCTGAACCCGCGCGCGATGTTCTCGCCGCCGTAGCTGACCGCGTAGGGCAGCACGGTGAAGCAGGAGGCGCCGTTGGGCCGCGTGTGTGCGAAGGACTTGCTGATCTCAACCGCGCGGATGTTGGCCGCGCGCTCCAGCGGCGCATAGTTCTTCAGGCGTACCGCGCCGGTCCTGTCGCGCTCCTGGTTGACGAACTCCAGCACCTGCTCCACCAGCGGCGCACTGCTCAGGTCGGCGGCCACCTTCACGGTGCAGGTGGCGGTTTTGCCACCGAGCTTGTAGCTGATCTTGGCGGCGCCGCCGCTGAGCGCTGCGATGTTGCCGTCGTTGTCCACGCTGGCCACCCTGGGGTTGCTGGAGGTCCAGGTGGCGTTGTCATAGTTGACCTCGGCGTTAAACGGCTCGATGGACGCCAGCTCCAGTTTATACGCATCGCCCTGGGCGATGGCCAGGCTCTTCTCGTTCAGTGTGATCTTTTTCAGCGGCCCGGTGACGGTCACTTCGCACGAAGCCTCGACTCCTCCATACACGGCGGTGACGGTGGCGTTTCCATAGTTCAGCGCCTTGACCTTACCCGCCTGAGACACGCTTACCACGCTTGGATCGCTGCTCTTGTACTGGATGTACTTGCCGTTCATCTTGGGGCTGATGCTGGGCTTGAGGCTGAACGTCTTGCCCTTGTCGAGTTTTTTCACGCTCGGGCTGAGGCGGATGTCCAGGTTTTTTGACACGCGGAGCGCTGCCTTGATCAGCAGATCCTGCTGCTTGGCGCTCAGACGACCTAGGTCATAGTAGCCGATGTAACCCTGATCATCGATGACAAAAATTGCGGAACCGCCGGGGCCTGCATGCCCCACGGCGCTCAGGTTGCGCTGCAGGCTGCCGTCGTCGCCGGCCTGCAAATCCAGCTTATCCCATCCCTTGGCCCTGGCCTGCGCGTTGAATGCGGCGTCTCCGGGCTGCAGATCCGTCAAGCAGACGGTGATTTCGGCGCCGGCGGCGCGCAGGTTTTTTTGGTGGGCGGCGAGAAAGCTCATCAGCTGCTGGGTGCCCGGGTTGCGGGAGGTGCCGTAGACCAGGATCAGTCCGCTGTCGGTGTGCTTGGAAGCGTCTCCCATCGCGGCCCGAACCCGCGGCCCCTCTTGGGCAAACGCCTGCGAGGCGAGGAAAAGCGAGGCCGCGAGCGCGATCAGCGCCAGCAGATGCAGGCTTTTGCGCATGGTTTTGGCCTCCCTTTTTGTTTGAATCTATGGTAATATATAGGTAATGATAGCATTGAAACCATCCCTTGTCAACGAGAATTACATTGTCCCCAATAACCGCATAGGAAGTGAGTAACCATGGCTCGGAAGACATTTAACCAGAAGCTGAACACGCCTGGCGACTTGCCCAAGCTGGAGCCGATGACCGATCCGCGCCAAATCAGGCGCTACGGCCCGGGCGTGATGCTGGTCGCGCCGCCCATAACGTATGACGAACAGATGCGGCGCGTGCCCGAGGGCAAACTGACCACCTCCGACCGCATCCGCGCCCACCTGGCCAGGGAGGCGGGCGCAGATGTAACCTGTCCACTGACGGCGGGCCTCTTCATCAACATCGCCGCCAACGCCAGTGAGGAGCGCATGGGGGCCAATCCGACGCCTTACTGGCGCACGCTGAAGGCGGACGGCGAGTTGAACCCCAAATACCCCGGAGGGCTGGAAGCGCAGAGGCTGCGCCTTCAGACCGAAGGGCATCGGACGGTTCAACGGGGCAAGCGCATGTTCATTGAGAACTACGAAGCCAGCCTGTTCGATCTGGAGCATTGACGCGCGCGCCAAAAGCCTGTAGAATGTATGCAGCTTTCAAATTTCTGTATATTATAAGGGAGAGAGTCCGAATGGTTCAAGACGGCAAGATCCTCGTCGGCAAGGGGGACAACCCCTGCTATCTGTTGCCGGGCATGGCCAACCGCCACGGGCTGATCGCGGGCGCCACCGGCACCGGCAAGACCACCACGCTGAAGGTGCTTGCGGAAGGGTTTTCCAGCATTGGCACGGCTGTGTTTTTGGCGGACATCAAGGGCGACCTGACCAGCCTGTGCCAGAGCGGCGCGGCGAATGACAAGATCAATGACCGCCTGCAGAAGATGGGCATTGCCGATTTTGCCTACGCCAGCTTCCCCGTGGACTGCTGGGATGTGTTTGGCCAGAACGGACACCCGGTGCGCGCCACCATCTCCGAGATGGGGCCGCTGCTGCTGTCGCGGCTGCTCGGCCTGAACGACACGCAGGAGGGCGTGCTGTCCATGATCTTCCAGATCGCGGACGCGCAGAACCTGCTGCTGCTCGACATGAAGGACTTCACGTCGATCCTGCAGTACGTGGGGGACAACGCCGCGCAGTTCACTACGCAGTACGGCCTGGTGACCAAGCAGAGCGTGGGCGCGATTCAGCGCCAGATGTCGATCCTGACCGGCCAAGGCGCGCAGCAGTTCTTCGCGGAGCCCGCCATCGACATCTTCGACATGATCAAGACGGGCGCGGACGGGCGAGGGCTGATCAATGTGCTGGACGCCACCAAGCTGTACCAATCGCCCCAGCTGTACGCCACGATGCTGCTGTTCATCCTGTCCGAGCTGTTTGAGAAGCTGCCGGAGGTGGGCGATCCGGATCACCCGAAGATCGTGTTCTTCTTTGACGAGGCGCACCTGCTGTTCAAGGACGCGCCCAAGGCTTTGTCCGACAAAATTGAGCAGGTGGTGCGGCTGGTGCGGTCCAAAGGCGTGGGCGTGTATTTCATCACGCAGACGCCGATGGACGTGCCCGGCCCGGTGCTGGCCCAGCTGAGCAACCGCATCCAGCACGCGCTGCGCGCGTTCACCCCGGCCGACCAGAAGACCATCAGGGCCACGTCGGACACTTTCCGCCAGAACCCGGCTTTTCGGGTGGAGGATGTGATCACCCAATTGGCCGTGGGCGAGGCACTGATCTCGTTTCTGGACGCGTCGGGCGTGCCCTCGGTGGTGGAGCGCGCGCTGATCCTACCGCCGCAGAGCTTCATGGGCACGGTGGACGCCGCCGCGCGCAACCAGTGCATCAGCGGCTCGCCCGTGGCGGGCAAGTATGAGCAGATGGTGGACCTCGAGTCGGCGTACGAGTTGCTGCAAAAGAAGTTCGCGGACGACCAGGCCCAAGCCGAGGCCGCCAAGGCCCAGGCCGAGGCGGACAAGCTGGCCGCCGCGCAGGCGAAAGAACAGGCAAAGGCGGACGCCGCTGCCCGGAAGCAGGCCGAAAAGGACCGCCAGCACATGGAGCGCGCCGCGCTGAACATGGCGGGCTCGGCGCTGTCGGCGGTGGGCCGCGAAGTGGTTAGAAACATCGACAATCCGCTGGTGCGCGGCATTTTGGGCTCGCTGGTGGGCGGCACGAGGAGAAGGTATTGAGCATGAGCAAGATTTGTGTCATTGGCAGCATGAGCGCGGATTTGACCGTGCGCATCCCGCGCTTTCACGCGCCGGGGGAAACCATCACCGGCGAGGATTTCCACACCTACACCGGCGGCAAGGGCGGCAACCAGGCCGTGGCCGCGGGCAAGCTGACGGACGGCGTGGTGATGGTGGGGAAGCTTGGCGGCGACAGCAGCGAGGCGCTGTACCGCAGGGTGCTCGCCGAGAACCACATCGACGACAGTTGCGTCGAGGTGGCCGAGGACGTATCCAGCGGCGTGGCGCTGATTGAGGTGACGGATGGCGGCGAGAACCGGATCGTGGTGGTACCCGGCGCCAACGCGCTGGTGGATCGCGCGCTGATCGACCGGGCAATGCCCAGGATGCTCGAGTGCGAGCTGTTTCTGTTCCAGTTTGAGATCCCCATGGACACGGTGCTGTACGCTGCCCGGAAGCTGCACGAGGCGGGCAAGCGCGTGATCCTGGATCCCGCCCCCGCAAAGGAGTTGCCGGAAGGCCTGCTGCCATGCGTGGACTGCGTCACGCCCAATGAGACCGAGCTTTCCATCCTGTCTGCGCTGCCGACCGGCACCGAGGATGAGATCAAGCGGGCGGCGCGCTCGCTGGTCGCGCGGGGCGCGAAAGCCGTCGTCGCCAAGATGGGCGCGCGGGGCGCGATGTACGTGGACAAAGACCAGGACTTCATCGTGTCCGGGTTCAAGGTTTCCGTGGTGGACACCACCGCGGCCGGCGACAGCTTCAACGCCGGCCTGGCCGTGGCGCTGAGCCGGGGTTTCAAGATGCCCGAGGCCATGCGCTTCGCGAATGCCGTGGCGGCCATCTCCACCACCGGCGCGGGTGCCCAGGGCGCCATGCCCACGCTGGCGCGGGTGGAGGCATTCCTGAAAGAGCATCGCTAGAGCGGCTTGGGTAAATGTGGTTGGTTGACGGGCGGACGCAGCGTCCGCCCGTTTTTTCGTGCGCTTTGGGCGGCAAAAACGATGGTTTCAGACCGCAATTCGTGATCTTCATCCAATTGCGCTTTACGCGGTACAGACCGAGTGCTACGATGTAAACAGGATAGGATGGGAGGTGGTTCGATGGCAGCATGGCTGGATGCGCTGGACCCGCTGCAGCGGGTGTTTGCGTACATCGGCATCGCGGGCTCGTTTGCGTTGGTCGTGCAGCTGGCGCTGCTCCTGATCGGCGTGGGGCACATGGGCTCGGACGCGGACAGCGCCGACACGGGCGGCCTTGATCATGACCATGACTTCGATCACGACCATGATTTCGACCACGATCATGACTTTGACCATGACCACGATCTGGCGCACGACCACAGCCACGACCACGATTTTGACCATGAGCACGACCACGACTCGCTGAACCTGCTGACGCTGCGCGGCGTGATCGCGTTTCTGGCCACGGCGGGCTGGGTGGGGTTGGGGCTGCTGAGGCTGGGCCTGCTGCCGTTTCTGGCGACGCTGCTGGCCTGCGGCGTGGGCGTGACCGCCATGGCGCTGATGGCGCTCGCCATGCGCGCCATGATGCGGCTGCAGCAGGACGGCGGTTTCCGCATCGAGAGCGCGGTGGGGAAGCAGGCCACTGTTTATGTCACCATCCCGCCGGGGCGGCGCGGCCAGGGCAAGGTCAGCGTGCTGGCCGCCGAGCGCTATCTGGAGCTCGACGCCGTCACCGATCATGACCAGCCCTTCAAAACAGGGCAACAGGTCTTCATTGTGGATACAGACGGCGACATGGTCGTCGTCGCGCCCATCGAACAACAATAGGAGGATATGCGAATGGAGTGGGTTGTCTTTATTGGGGTCGTCGTGCTGCTGGCGTTTACGCTGCTCATGCTGGTGCTGAACCGCTACCGCAAGTGCCCGTCCGACAAGATTCTCGTCATCTACGGCAACGTGGGCCAGAACAAGGACGGCACCACCCGCTCGGCCCGCTGCATCCACGGCGGCGCGGCGTTCATCGTGCCGGTGTTCCAGTCCTATCAGTATCTGGATTTGACGCCGATCTCGATTCAGGTGGACCTGAAGAACGCGCTGTCCCGCCAGAACATCCGCATCGACGTGCCGTCGCGTTTCACCGTCGGCATTTCCACCGAGCAGGGCGTCATGCAGAACGCCGCCGAGCGCCTGCTGGGCCTGAAGCTCACCGAGGTGCAGGAGCTGGCGAAAGACATCATCTTCGGACAGCTGCGTCTGATCATCGCCACCATGGACATCGAGGAGATCAACACCGACCGCGACAAGTTCCTGGAGGCCGTCAGCGGCAACGTGGAGTCGGAGCTGAAAAAGATCGGCCTGCGGCTCATCAACGTGAACGTGACTGACATCAATGACGAGTCCGGCTACATTGAGGCGCTGGGCAAAGAGGCTGCGGCCAAAGCAATCAACGATGCCAAAAAGAGTGTCGCAGAGAAGGACCGCGATGGCGCCATCGGCGAGGCCAACGCACAGCGTGACGAGCGTATCCAGGTCGCCAGTGCCAACTCCAGCGCAATCCAGGGTGAAAATGAGGCCCAGGCCCAGGTCGCAAAATCCAATGCCATTCGCCAGGAGCGCGAGGCAGAAGCGCTGAAGCTGGCCATGGCCGCCGAAAAGATCCAATCAGCGCAGGCACTGCACGAGGCCTACGATGCCGAGCGCCAGGCCGAAGAGGCACGTGCAGCCAGGGAGCAGGCCACGCTGCAGGCGGATATACTGGTCAAGGCCGAG
>JAVBQA010000006.1:0-25930 GCA_031549325.1 Eubacteriales bacterium
CATCTTGCTGATCGTCGACAACGCGGGATGGCACTGTTCCACGGCCTTGCAGGTGCCGGAAAACATCCAGCTCTGCCCGTTGCCGCCCTATACGCCAGAGTTGAATCCCATTGAGATGCTTTGGGATGAAATTCGGGAAAAAGGCTTCCGCAACGAGGTCTTTGATACCCTCGAATTGGTTGTCGACAGGCTTTGTTCGACTGTTTCTGCGCTGCTCAATAACCACGCTCACGTCGCTTCTATTACTCATAGAGCTTGGTTATATGATGCTTTAATGTTTTGAAGTAGTATCAATCCCTGGATCCCATTTGAAACCGAATAATGAGAAACGCCTCGGGCATGCTATGCTCGAGGTGATTTTTGTGGGGAAGAAGAACAGAAAGAGACCGCTGGATACCGTGGACTTTGACGGGATGGAGTTGGTGTCCTCCAGTGAAATGACCGGCGCGATGCCCGCCCAACTGACCGCTGAGGAGCAGTCGGAGGCTTTTGACCGGATGTTCAACCTGACGCGTCAAAAGCCCTATAACGATTAGCGCAAATGAGCAAACGCGGACGCTGGAAGGGGGTGCGGGGTTTCCGTTTGTGGCAAGGCGCCGGAGTGCAGGGGTATAGAATACGGCAAGGGCAAAACCCTTGCCGTCACTCATCCCAATCGCCATTGAACAGCCCCTCGAGCGCTGCGCTGACCACATCCCAGCTGAATCCGCGCCGGGCCAGCGCCTGGGAGATCTTTGCGCGCGCCTGGCGCTCGTCCTGCGCGGCGTATTTGTGCAACAGTTTTTGCGCCAGATGCTTGGCGGCGTCCAGCTGATCCGCCTCGTCCACCGCGTCCAGTGCGGCCTCGGCGGTCTCTTCATCGATTCCCTTGGCCCGCAGCTTGCGCTTCAGCGCGAACAGGCCGACCTTGCCGCACGCGCTTTCCACCACGCGCTCGGCGTACCGCGCGTCGTCGATCAGCCGGTTCTCGGAAAGCCGCTGGATGGCCGCGTCCACGACAGGCTCGAGGTAGCCCTTCAGCAGCAGCTTGCGCCGCATCTCACCGGAGGCCCGTGCCGAAAAGTCCAGCAGACTCAGCGCGTCCTCATAGCAGGCGTTCAGCTGCAGCGCGGCCAGCCGGTCGAGGTACTGCTGCTCGTCCAGCACGTCTCCCTCTGAGAGCGGAAGCTTCTGAAAAAATGACTTCTTTACCTTGCACAGCAGTCGCCCGTCCACGTCCACGTGGATCAGCGAGCGCCGCTCTTCAATATGGGTCACCACTGCCATAAATTCACATCCTTATTGCCCACGCCAATGGGACATACTAAGCCCGATCCAGCGAAACGTGAGGAGGGAACACCATGCCGAATCAGGGGGCCGGTATCCAGTCCAAAGGTCTGACCATTCTCGAAGATCAGCTGAACCATGAGTTTCTGGCCTGCAAAAAGGCCGAAGCCTATGCTCAGATGTTCGAGAACGCGCAGCTTCAGACACTGTCTCAAGGGCTTGCGCAGCAGCACCGCCAGCGCTACAATCGACTGTTCGACTATCTGAATAGCCACGCGTAAGGGGGAGTTTAGCGATGAATCAGAACATGCCGGGATCCAACACGCTCAATGACGAACAGCGCATGAATGACCTGCTGACCCAGGAGAAATACCTGATCAGCTCGTACTCCACGTTTGTGCCCGAGGCCGCCTGTCCCGAGCTGCACCAGGTGCTGACCGACAACCTGAACCAGTCGGTGCAGAGCCAGTTCCAGGTGTTCCAACAGATGGAACAGCTGGGCTGGTATCCCACCAAACCCGCGCAGCAGACC
The DNA here is from genome assembly GCA_031549325.1 of Eubacteriales bacterium. GTDB lineage: Bacteria > Bacillota > Clostridia > Christensenellales > Aristaeellaceae > JAJDGF01. Next base: position 1,799 of record JAVBQA010000006.1, read on the forward strand.
GACGTGACCACGGCGCAGCAAAAGTTCGCCCAGATGAAGACCCAGATGGGCAGCTAAACGCATGGATCGAAATGCCTCGCTTGGCGATTGCCTTGCGGGGCGTTTTTGCGTCATCGGAAACCCTTGATTGTAGAAGGACAGCTCACCGCTTCTTCAGCATCGACTGCTTTAGCGTCCACAGCTTGTCGGACAAGTCGACCTTGTACACGTGGGGGTTCAGCAGACGCTTGTACTGTTCCCAGAGCGTGTCCATCTCAGCCTGGGCGTAGGCGGTGATCTCGGGCAGGCTGGGGCAGGTGTAAACCTGCTCGCCGTCCTTGAAGATGGGCACGTGCAACTCGCGGATGTGGTAATCCGTCAGCGTCATGCTCTTCCAGGTGTTGATCGGGTCGAAGATGGTCAGCGGATCCTTCTCGTCATACTGCTCTTGTTCCAGCGCGATCAGGTCGGCGATGGCCTTGCCGCTCTGGTTGTCATAGATGCGCAGCAGCTTTTTAAGGCCCGGGTCGGTGACCTTCTCCGGATTGTCCGAGATCTTCAGCTTGGGCACGACCATCCCGTCGATGAACTCGGCGCTCAGCTTATAAACGCCGCCCAGCGCCGGACAGTCCATGCTGGTGATCAGCTTGGTTCCGACGCCCCAGATGTCGATGCAGCAACCCTGCAGCTTTAGGTCGCGGATCAGGTTTTCGTCCAGGTCGCCCGAGGCGCAGATTTGAACATCCGGGAAACCCGCCTCATCCAGTTTTTTGCGCGCCACACGGCTCAGGTACGCGAGGTCGCCCGAGTCGAGCCGGATGCCTTTCCCTTCATGCCCTTTGTCGCGCAGCTCGTTGAACACGGTGATGGCATTCGGTACGCCGCTGCCGAGGGTATCGTAGGTATCCACCAGCAGTGTGCAGCTGTCCGGGAAGTGTTCGGCGTAAGCGCGGAAGGCGGTCAGCTCGTCCGGGAAACTCATCACCCAGCTGTGGGCGTGGGTGCCCATGATTTTGATGCCGAACATCTGTCCGGCAAGGACGTCGGAGGTGGCGTCAAACCCGCCGATTACCGCGGCGCGCGCGCCGTAAAGCCCCGCGTCCGGCCCCTGGGCGCGGCGCAAGCCAAACTCCAGCTTTGTGTCGCCCTGGGCGGCCTGCGTGATGCGGCTGGCCTTGCTGGCGATCAGCGTCTGATGGTTCACGATGTTCAGCAGCGCGGTCTCCAGCAGCTGCGCCTGGAAGATGGGCGCGGTCACCCGGATTAACGGCTCGCCCGGAAACACGATGGTGCCCTCAGGCACAGCCTGAACATCGCCGGTGAACCTGAAGTTCGCAAGCGCCTGAATGAAGCTCTCGTCAAACAGGCCGAGAGAGCGCAGATAGGCGATGTTTTCCGCATCGAAATGCAGGTTGTTCACGTACTCGATCAGCTGCTCAAGCCCGGCAAACACCGCGTGATACATGGTGTCCGACTGGCGGCGGTAGAACATGTCGAAAGCCGCGATGTTTTTTGACATCCCGGACTTGTGGTAGCCGTACATCATGGTCAGCTGATACAGGTCGGTCAGCAGCGTCAGATTGCGCATGGATTACACCTGGCTTTCCTTCGTATTGCCGGGGTAGGGGTGGAGATTGGGCGTATAACAATAGCAGATCAGGCCGACCACGACCAGCGTTGCGCACGGGATCCACAGGAACATCGGATGGACAATTCCATAGATCAAGGTCAGCGCGATTGCTGCGCCGAAGAAAATCGCGCGCGCCGCGGAACTGCGATGATGCTTGAAGCAACGCGCTGCGAACAGGCCCGCAATGGCGATCAGCGCCAACGCGCTCAGCAGCTGCGATACACGGATGCCGCCCATCATCAGGCTGTCCGTACGCATCCCCTCCACCACGGCGCGCTCGGCGGCATACAGCATGCCATATAGCAAAAACCCGTCGCCCACGCGCTTGATGTCGCCCCTGCGCTCCAGAACCAGCAGGAACGCGCAGATGAGCAGACACCAGATGGACTCATAGAAGAACGTGGCGTAGTGCCAGGACTGATCCGCCGCGATGAACACAGACGCCGGAAAGAACTGCAGCGCGGGATTGGCGACGACCTCGCCATACGCCTCCTGGTTGGCGAAGTTGCCCCAGCGCCCGATACCCTGCGCCAGCGCCAGGCAAGGCGCCAGCAGGTCGGCCAATCGCATATAGGGAATTTTGGTCTTGCGGGCATACAAAAACGCCGCCAGCGCGCCGCCGAGAAGCCCGCCGTAGATGGCCAGGCCGCCCTGGCGGATGTTGAAAACCTGAATGGGGTCGGCGCTGTAACTCTCCCAGCTGAACGCCACATAATAAAGCCGCGCGCACACAAACCCAACCGGAAGCAGTAGCAGCGTCAGATTGATGGCGGTGTCCTTGGGCAGAGAGAAGCGCTTCTCCCGCGCCCAGGCAAGCGCGACCGCCAGCACCACCGAGCTGGCGATGAGGATGCCATACCAGTAAATCGGCATGCCCAGGATGGTGAATGCCGCGTTGTGCGCGTCCGTCAAGGCAAAGCCCTCCTCACATTCCTTCCAATGATTATACCCAGTTTTCCCGCTATCTGTCAATCAAATGCGATCAGGTCTTGCAAAAGCGACGCGATAATTGTATAATATAGTATTGTCGAGTTCTATGCAGATTCATAGAGTTAGTCTTTTTACGCAAAGGAGCGTTTCATGCGCAGGTTCAGGATCACGGGCAGGTTCTATGTGTTCATTGCGTTGGTGCTGATCGGCTTGGTCATTGTGCTGCAGCAGTTGTTCACGTTTGGCGCTTCAGAGGACATCGTCAAGATGGGCTCTTCGAACTATGCCATGACCGTCGACGCCGTGATCGTCCGCGATGAATCTGTGTCGTCTTATGAGGGCAGCGGGCGCGTGGTGTATATCGCCGCGGAGGGCGACCAGGTCAGCGTCGGCCAGGAGGTGGCCGACGTCTACACGGCCGCCTATGTCGAGTCCGAGATGAGAAACCTGGAAAAGATCCGGAAATTTATCCGCTCCTACCACAAGCAGATGTTGAACACCATCATCGACCCCAACCTGGACCGGTTGGAGGCCAACGTGCAGGCGCAAGCGGTGGAACTCAAACGGTTGATTCAGGATAAGTCCACGGGCAGCCTGTCCAACGTGGAAAAAGCGCTGAAGCAAACCATGGTCGAGCGCCAGGACTATCTGCGCAACAACCGCCGCCAGGACATGCGGCTCAACAGCCTTTACGCGAATGAAGCCAAGACCCAGGAGGTAATCTCCTCCTGGAAATCCGCGCGCAAGGCCGATAAGGATGGCATCGTCAGCTTCTATTTGGATGGCTATGAGACGGTGCTGACGCCCGCGCGGCTGGCGGACATCACCGCTGCCGACATCAGGAACGTCATGGCCAAGAAGCCGATTGAGCAGACAGAGAAAGCGCGTCTGCGCCAGAACATCTTCCGGATCGTCACGAATGAAAAATGGTACGTGCTGCTGCTGAGCAACGACACCAGCTGGAACCCCACCGTGGATCAGGTGTTTCAGATGCAGATGCAGGGCGTGAGCGGCTATGCGTTCTCGGGCAAAGTGGTCTCCATTCAGAAGGACAACGACAATGTGCTGGCCCGGCTCGAAATCGACGGCGACCTTGGGCCCATGCTGAACCGGCGCAGCGGCAAGATGGACATTGGCGCCAACGTGAGCGGCTTCATCGTGCCGCTGAAGGCCATCACCACCGAGAATGGACAGACTGGCGTGTCGCTTTCCGACATCGCGGGCGGCACATTCGTGCCGGTTGAGGTGCTGTCCACCGATGCGAACTCGGCGCTGATCCAGCCCCTGACCCAGGGCATGCTGGAACGTGGTATGCGCGTGAAGCTGCAATGATGACAAGCGAGCGGCTGCAGAGCAGCACCGAGGCCGTGTTTGCGGAGCTGGCGCTGGCCGGCGAGGCGTGGGGAAAGGCGCCCACGCTGTGCGCCGTCACCAAAACCATTGACGCTCAGACCATCAACCAGGCCCACGCATTCGGCATTCGCGTGATCGGCGAGAACCGTGTGCAGGAGGCCATGCAGAAATTTCCAGCGTTAAATCCTGATTTTGAGCTGCATATCATTGGACAATTGCAGACGAATAAAGTAAAATATATACTGGACGCCGTAAAAATGGTGCAATCGTTGGATCGGATTGAGCTGGCGCGGGAAATCGACAAGCGCTGCCAGGCAATGAACAAGGCCATGCCGGTGCTGATCCAGGTCAACATTGCCCGGGAACCCCAGAAGGCGGGCGTCCATGAGCAGGAATTGATGGGCTTTGTGCGCGCGTGCGCGCGGATGCCGGGGCTGTCCGTGCAGGGATTGATGGCCATCATGCCCTTCGTCTCTGATCCCGAGCAGGTGCGCCCCTACTTTCGGCGTATGCGCGCTTGGTTTGACCGATTGGCCCAGGAAAACATCGAAAACGTCAGCATGAACCAGCTGTCCATGGGCATGAGCGGCGATTACAAGGTGGCTGCCCAAGAAGGAGCGACGATGGTTCGCGTGGGTTCGCTGATCTTTGGCGGCCGCTGAACAAACCGCACGCGATGATTTCTTTCGCAAAAGAAAAAGCATGCGCAGATCGCATATTGTCGCTGTGCATCAAACGGCAGGAGGACAATCTTCATGGCTCGCAACACCAGCCGCTTCAACAAAATCCTGAATTTTATCGGACTCGTCGACGAGCAGGATAACCGTGAAACGGATTACGACCAGGGACGCCCGTCGGGCGCTTCCACTTATGTGCCGTCGTCCAGGCGCGCGCCCCAGAGCTCGGCGCGTCCGGTGCGCAGCGCTGGCTACGAAGACCCTCGGTATGGCGGCGGCCGCTATGAGGCGGATCGCGATTACCCGCCGCGCGACTATCCGCCCCGGGATTACCAGAGCGCACCCCGGGATTACCCGCCGCGCGACTACGGCGCCTCTTCCGGCAGCTACAGAAACGGCGAATACACCCGCCAAAGCCGCCCGGATGAGCGCGACCGCATCTCCAGCCGCCCCGACTATGAGCCGCGCCAGAGCAGCTACCGCCAGGAACCGCGCGCCCCGCAGCGCGCGGCCAATCCGCGTGATGATTATTACAGCCAGCGCCAGCCTCAGCAACCACCCCGAGAGTATGCGGCCCAGAGCGAGCCGCGCGGCAACGTGGTCAGCCTGCGGAGCGATCCCCGGATGCACGGCGCCCAGACCGTGATCTACTACCTGCACGCGCTGGAAGAATGCCGGGAAGTGATTTCGGATCTGTTGGATAACAAGACCGTGCTGCTGAACCTGGAGGACATGGACGAGCGCCTGATCCAGCGTGGCATCGACACCCTGTGCGGCGCCGCGTTCGCGCTGAATGCCACGCTGCGCAAGGCGTCCGATAAGACCTACCTCATCGCGCCCAACAGCGTGAATGTCGCCTCGCCGGGCAGCGACGAATTCCGATTCTAACCTTACGGAGGACAGCCCATGCCGTATGCCGTGTACCGCATTTTTTATTTTGTCCGTTGCGCGCTCTGGGTTGCGAGCTGGGCGCTGATGTTGTATCTGCTGATGGGCTGGTTCGCCAAGCCCAACAACCGGCTGCGCGTCATTCTAAGCGCGATTTTCGATCCGTTGCTGCAGCCGTTGCGCGCGCTGCAGGTGCGCCTGCTCGGCAACCGGCTGCCCATCGACCTGAGTCCGCTGCTTGGATTTTTCGCGATCCAGCTGCTGGACACACTGGTCAGAGGGTTTTACGACCTGATTCGCTGGTAGCCGATGAGCAAAGCGCCCATCGAAGCCCGATTCACAGACCTTGCGCGCGCGTGCGTCCAGGCGGGGCGGCCGCGCTTTGCGCGTTTTTTGGAACCCAACCAGCTGCCGCTGGCGCGCAAGGCCGCGCATGAGCAGGGCGCGCGGTTTGAGGCGTTTGGCGGCTATCCGGACGCCGAGCGCTGTCTGGGCGCGTTTGCTCCGGACGACGAGGCGCTTGTCTGGCCCGTTCGATGCTTGCGGCTGGATTGGAACGATAAGTATGGCGCGCCGTCTCACCGGGACCTGCTGGGCGCTGTGATGGCACAGGGCCTTGAGCGGTCCATGCTGGGGGACATCCAGCTGGGGCAAGGCTGCGCATATCTGTTCTGCACACCGGAGGCGGCCGAATACTTGCGCGGGAATCTAGATTCCGCTGGGCGCACGCGCCTCCGAATTCTTGAGATCCCATATGAAGAGGCCGTCGTTGCCGAACCTGTGGGCACGACCATCCGGGTGACGCTGGCGTCGCTGCGGCTGGACACGCTGGTTTCGGAGGGCTATGACCTGTCGCGCAGCCAGGCCCAATCGCTGATCGAGCGAGGGCTTGTCAAGCTGAACCACACGGAGCAGCTGCGCACAGACGCCCGGATCGAGCGGGGCGATCTGGTCTCGGTGCGGGGCTATGGGCGGCTAAAGCTGATCGAGGTTGAGGGGGAGACCCGCAAGGGACGCATCGCGTCCCGGGTTTTTCGCTACGGCGATTGATAATTTTCTGTAAAATGAGAGGAATTGCCAAGTATTATAGAGAATACAATTGGGAACGCTCGAATATACCTATAGGGTTTTGGACGAGTTTTCTCGGGGGATAGCCCCTTTCGCAAGGATAGCATCAAGCGTTGAAAGGAAGATGCGGACATGATCACCGTCAAGGACATCCGCGAAAAGGAATTTGGCAAGCAAAAGCACGGCTATCATGAGGATGAGGTTGACGATTTTCTGGATGAAATCGCCGACCAAATGGAAGCGCTCATCAAAGAAAATCGCTCGCTGCTGACGCAGCTTGACGAAGCCAAGGCCGCCGCCATTGCTTTTCCGGAAGCGCCCGCGCCGCAGGCTGTTTACGAGCCTCCGGTGGTGACCGCGCCCGCGCGGGATGAGCATGCGGTGGACGAGCCGTCATATTTCAAAAATCTTGAAACCACCCTGCGCGATACGCTGCTGTCTGCCCAGCGCGTGGCCGACAACACCGTCGCCGAGGCCCGCGTAAAGGCACGGGATCTGATCAACGGCGCCGAAGAACAGGCCAAGCAGCTGGTGACCGGCGCCCAGGAGCAGGCGCAGAAGATGACCGACGATGCGCAGAGCGCCCTTCAAAGCGCCAAGGCTAAGCTCGAAAACTTTAAAAAGCAGCACGAGGATTACAGGAGCCGCGCCGTGCACATGATCAAGGAGCAGATGGCTGCGCTGAAGATCGACGAGGAAGAGGTTGTGCAGAAGATGGAGCATAAGGCTCAGCACAAGGCCGCGCCAGCCAAGAGCGAGCAGACTAAGATCGACACCGGGGACAAGCCGGCGGATTAACAGACATCCAAGTCGCGGCGGGCGCACGAAAGCGTGCGTCCGCCGCTTTGTGGATTTCCCCTCCTTTTTTTGGGCATCCTGATGGAGATGGAGGGGAGTTTGCGTGGACGAAGGGCTGATCTCAAGGCTTGAAAGGTTAGTGCATTCGCTTGAGCGGATGCAGCTTGAGGACTATTTGAATTATGTGCAGGATCGTCGCAAGCTGTTCCTGAACAATCTGCTGATCGGCATGGCGCGGGGCCTGGGCACAGCCATCGGCATCACGGTGCTGGGCGCCATCGTCATTATGACGCTGCAGCAGCTGGTGCAGATCAACATTCCGGTGATCGGGGATTTTTTGGCCGAGCTGGTGCGGATCGTCCAAAAGCGTCTCGAGCTATAAGGAGTACTGAATGAAATTTCGTATACTCGCGCTTGTTCCCGCGTTGTTCGCGCTGGATCGGGCGAGCAAAATCTGGGCCCACAACGACCTGCGGCTGCGGCCGGGCGGCGTGATGGAGCTGATCCCGCGCGTGTTTCGTCTGCGCTATGTGGAAAACGACGGCGCGGCGTTTTCGCTGTTTTCCGGAAATCCCTGGCTGCTGATCGGGATGACCTCGATGATCATGCTGGCGGTGCTTTGTTACATGCTGTTCAGCAAGAAGGCCTCGCGGTTCGCGCTGTGCTCGTTGGCGCTGGTGCTCGCCGGGGGTCTGGGGAACCTGTACGACCGGATCGCCTACCAGAAGGTGATCGACTATGCTGAGCTGCTGTTCATCCGGTTCGCGATCTTCAACTTGGCCGACGTGTTTGTGTGCGGCGGCGCCATACTGGGCGCCATCGCGCTGTTTCTGATGGACCGGAAGGAAGTGAAGCGCGTTGAAATGGACGGTGGCGGCGGCTGATGCGGGCAAGCGGCTGGACGTATACCTGAGCGAGTGCACAGGCCTGACGCGCTCCCAGGCCGGACAGCATGTAAAGAGGGGCCGCGCGCTGATCGATGGCGTGGCAGAGACCAAGGCCGGGTTCGCGCTCCGCGAGGGCTGCCAGATTCTGTTTGATCAGCCCGAGCCCGAACCGTCCCATATCGACGCCCAACCGCTGGCGTTGCGCATTGTGTACCAGGACGGGGAGCTGGCGGTGGTCTATAAGCCATCCGGCATGGTGGTGCACCCAGCCGCGGGCAACCATGACGGCACGCTGGTAAACGCGCTGCTGTACCATCTGGAAGGGCTCAGCGGCATCGGCGGCGAGATCCGTCCGGGCATCGTGCACCGGATCGACAAGGACACCTCCGGTCTGCTGCTGGTGGCAAAAAACGACCACAGCCACATTGCGCTGTCCGAGCAGATCAAGGCGCACAGCATCACCCGCGCCTACCTGGCGGCGGTGATCGGGCATCCGAAGCAGGACGAGGGTTTTGTCGACGCGCCCATCGGACGGCACCCATCCGACCGGAAAAAGATGGGGATCGTCCCGAACGGACGCGGCGCGCGCACCGATTGGCGGGTGATCGAGCGGCTGCGCGGCGCTTGTTTGCTGGAATGCGTGCTGACCACCGGGCGCACCCATCAGATCCGCGTGCACATGGCGTCGGTTGGCCATCCGGTGCTGGGCGATCCGGTGTATGGGCCGAAAAAATCGCCGTATCCGGTGCAGGGCGGCCAGCTGCTCCACGCGTACAAGCTTGGGTTCACCCACCCAACCACCGGCGAGCGCATGACGTTTCAAGCCGAACCCGAGGAGAGGTTTACCGAGTGGGTGGAGAGGCTGAAGATGACCTGAGCGCGGACGACAAGGGCCGTCCCATCGGTTATCCGCCGACAAAAAATTGCAGATTTCATCGCTGATATTACCAGCGTATCAATCCGGCCTCCTACGCATGATATGGAGGCCGGATTCACTTGCTTTGTGAAGCGAGTGCGGGAGGGAAGATAGCATTAAGGACATGAGATCAATCCAGGGTCTGCCGGTCATCTACAGGGGAAAGCGCATTGGACGCGCGACCTCGGTGGAGCTGACTGAGGATCTGACCCGGATGCGTGGGCTGACTGTCGATTGCGGGATGCGCGGCAGCCGCTTTATTCCGGAGCACATGATTGGAATCCTCGGGGAGGTATCCATCATTGCAAAGGAAAGCGGCCGGCGGGCCTCCACAAAGGAACCCCTGTTCCCAAGGCGTGCGCTGTCCACAGATGGGCAGTTGCTTGGGGCAGTGTCAGGTGCAATGATCGACGAGACCACGCGCGGCGTAGAAGCGCTTCAACTCTCCCGAGGGTATATAGACGATCTGCTCGTGGGCAGGCAGTGGATCCGGCATTTTACGGTGAACCAAGACAGCGGCGACGTGGTTTTTCTGGATGGCATCCAGAAAGCCACCCGGTCGCAGCCGAAAGGAGGAGAAACGCTATGAAAAACGGGTTGAGCAAGGGACTGATGGCGGGTGCGCTGGTGAGCGCGGGCGCGCTGTGGGCGGTGAACAACATGAACAAGCGCCAAAAGCGCCAGCTGGGCATAATGGCCTCGCGCGCGGCGAACAAGGTGTTGAGCAAGACCGGCGACCTGATCAAATAAAGGATTTGCACAAAGATCAAACAAACGGCGACATATGGCAGATCCGAGGTTGAGCATGGACAAAACGATAAAAATCGACGCGCGGTGGCTGAAGATCGCGCTGGCTGTGGCCGGCGCGGTCCTGCTGCTTGCGCTGTTTTATCAGCAGGCCATGCTGGTGCTGTCCATGTTGTTGACCAGCTTCATCTTGGCGTTCGTGTTGGCGCCGCTGTGTGAGTTGTTTATGCGCGTGGGCATTAAGAGCCGCGCGCTGTCCGTGGCGCTTACTTTCCTGCTGGCCATTCTGCTGCTGGCTGCGCTGCTGCTGCTGTTGGTGCCGCCCATCCTGGAGCAGGTGCGGGAGCTGAGCACGCTGATGGACAGATCCAGCAGCGCCATACAAACGCTGCTTGACCAGCTAAACGCGTTTTTGCGCGCACGGGAACTTCCGGAGCTGGACATCACCAAGATCGACTGGAGTTTTTTGACCGGTGGCATCGCGGGCATGCTGAATTCCTCGCGCGAGCTGGCGGGCGGCGTCATCGGCTGGATCAGCCGGTTTGGGCTGTCGCTGATGATGGCGTTTTATTTTCTGCTGTACAAGCAAAACATGCTGCTGAACCTCGAGCTGCTGATCCCCTCCGGCGCGCGCAAGATCGTCCTGATGATGACGGCTTCCGTCACCCGTGAACTGCGTCAATACCTGAAGGGGCAGCTGACCATCGCGTTGATCGTGGGCGTTCTGGCCGGGGTGGGCCTGATGATCGTGCGCGTGCCGTCTGCGCTGCTGCTGGGCGCGATCGTGGGCGTGTTCAATTTGATCCCGTACTTCGGGCCGTTGATCGGCGGCATCCCGGCGGTGTTGATGGCATTGGGGCAGGGGCTGCCGATGGCGCTCATGACGGCCCTGGTGCTGTTCATCGTGCAGCAGCTGGATGGCTTCGTCATCGCCCCGCGCGTGATGAGCGGCATGACCGGGCTCAGTCCGCCCGCCGTGCTGCTTGCAATCACCGTGGGAAGCAGCATTTCGGGAATCAGCGGCATGTTTTTTGCCATACCGGTGCTCCTAATTGTTAGGATTTGTCTAAGAGTTTGGGCTTCGCGCAATGAAGTGATTGAAAAATACCCAGAGATGTAGTATAATCGGATTACTTCTGAGTATACTGCTGAGGGGCGGTGCGATATGAACGGCAGATTATCCGAGACCAGCAAGTTTAACCTTCCAACAGATCTGAGTGGATCGGCCGAGGACATTATCCTGGCGGTCTATCAGGCGCTGAAGGCAAAGGGCCACGATCCCATTATGCAGATCGTCGGCTATATCGTCTCGGGCGACCCGACGTACATCACCAGCTACAACAACGCCCGCTCGCTGATCCGCAGGCTGGAGCGCGATGAAATCCTGGAGGAGCTGGTGCGCTTCTACGTGGAGGAGCACGAAAAGCGTTGAAGCAAAGAGTGCTGTGTCTGGACGTGGGGGAAAAGCGCATCGGGGTGGCGGTTTCGGATCTGCTGGGCTTGACGGCTCAGGGCGTGACCACCATCGAAAGCATGGGCACTGAGCGCGACATCGCGCGTGTTGTTGAGCTTGCCAAGCAATATGAGGTCCAGCGCATTGTGGTTGGCCTTCCCAAGAACATGGATGGCACCACCGGCTTTCAGGCCGAGCGCGTGATGGCGTTCGCCGAGCGGCTGGCGGGGATCGGCCATCAGATCGTCTATCAGGATGAGCGGCTGACCACAGCCTCCGCCCGCAGGACGCTGATCGAGGGCGACGTGAGCCGTAAAAAGCGCAAACAGGTCATCGACAAACTCGCTGCGGTCTATATACTGCAAGGCTACATGGACAGCAGCGATTTTCATAAGGGATAACCCTTCCAAATTATGGCAGGAGGACATGTTCGATGGACGGCAGGATGGAGAACGAGAGCAACATCATTGAGCTGGTGGATGAGAACGAGAAAACGGTGCGCTTTGAGCATCTGATGACGGTTGAATATGAGGGAGACGCCTATGTGCTGCTGTCTCCGATCGATGAGATCGAAGACATCGGAGAGGACGAGGTGGTCATCCTGAAGATTGAAGAGGGCGAGGAAGACGACACCTACGTGGGCGTTGAGGACGAGGAACTGTTGGAAAAAGTCTTCGAGCGCTACTTGGAGATCGCCGAGGCCGACGAAGAGGAACTCGAGAGCCAGGAGGATGGGGACGAATAAGTCAGCCACTGCCATCCATGGAGCCATTGCCCAAACCGAGAGCGCGTGAAAGCAGAGGACTTTTTGCATTCTTACTTGCGGTTTTGGCAAAGCTATGCTATAATGCGGATGCAATTGAGCATCTTCGGCGATGAGGGAGAAAAGTACCCGGATCTGACCGCCCGACAGAGAAAGAGCGCCATCGGCTGAAAGCGCGCGGGGCAGGGCAACCGGCGAAGTTCGCTCCGGAGCTTCCGCTTTGAACTCGCAGTAGAAGCGGACGGATTCATCCCCGTTATTCGGATGAGAGGTTTGACCGAATGCCTTGGTCAGACAAACCTTGGGTGGTACCGCGAATCACTTCGCCCCGGATTTGGGGCGGAGTTTTTTGTTTTCCGGATCCAGAATGTCATGTCCCGGCGGGAGCCGGAGGCGGGCGCGGTCGGCGGCGGAGCAAGCGAACCGGGAATTCTTTGGACATGCGATGCCGAAGGGCATCGCGAGAGGCGCGCAAGCGGCGGCGTACGCGCCGGCCCATTGTCAAAGAGCGGGGGGAGGAAGCCCCGCATGAAAAGGAGGACGATCTCTGTGATGAAAGACCAACTCAATCAAATCCGCGAGCGCGTGCTTGCTGAGCTGGAGGCCGCGCGTGACACGGGGGCTCTCGAGGCGCTGCGCGTAGCGGTTCTGGGCAAAAAGGGCGAGCTGACGGCCATCCTGCGCGGCATGGGTCAGCTGCCCAGCGAGGAACGCCCGATCATTGGCCAGCTGGTGAACGAGGTGCGCCAGCGGCTGGAGGATGCCCTGGAGGAGCGCCTGAACAGCTTGGGCGCGCTTGAGCGGCAGGATCAGCTGGCGCGCGAGGACATCGACGTGACGCTGCCCGGCAAAACCCGAAGCGCCGGCTCCCTGCACCCGATGTCGCTTGTGTGGGAAGACATGATCTCAATCTTCACGTCTATGGGATACGAGGTGGTGGAGGGGCCGGAGGTGGAGTATGACCACTTCAACTTCGAGCTGCTGAATCTGCCCAAGAACCACCCGGCGCGAGACGCGCAGGACACGTTCTACATCGACGACAACATCGTGCTCCGCACGCACACCAGTCCGGTGCAGGCGCGCATTATGACCACGCGTAAGCCGCCAATCCGCATCATCTGCCCGGGGCGCGTGTATCGCGCGGACGAGCTGGATCTGACGCATTCGCCGGTATTCCACCAGATCGAAGGGCTGGTGGTGGACGAACACATCACCATGGGCGACCTGAAGGGAACGCTGGACACGTTCGCCAAGCGCCTCTACGGCGAGGGCGTGACCACCCGCTTCCGCCCCAGCTTCTTTCCGTTCACCGAGCCGAGCGCCGAGGTGGACCTGACTTGCGCCGCATGCATGGGCAAGGGATGCCGCGTGTGCAAGGGCACGGGCTGGATTGAAGTGCTGGGCAGCGGCATGGTGAACCCAAAGGTGCTTGAGATGTGCGGCATCGACAGCACGAAGTATTCAGGGTTCGCGTTTGGCATCGGCGTGGAGCGGCTGACCATGCTGAAGTACGCCGTGCCTGACCTGCGCTATCTGTATGAAAATGACCTGCGCTTTCTGGCGCAGTTCCGGTAAGGAGGGGACATAAGAGATGAGAGTCCCGATGAATTGGCTCAAGGAATACGTGGATGTGACGGTGTCCACCCAGGACTACGCGAACCGGATGGTCATGGCCGGCACCGGCGTTGAGGGGATCGACGAGCAGGGCGAGGCGTTCACGGGCGTGGTCGTGGGCGAGGTGCTTGCATGCGAAGACCTCGAGGGCTCGGACCACCTGCACATCTGCAGGGTGGACGCCGGGCAGGGCGAGCCGCTGCAGATCGTCTGTGGCGCGCCGAATGTGAAGGCGGGGCTGCAGGTACCGGTGGCGCTGGAGGGTGCCAGGCTGCCCGGTGGGCACACGATCAAGCGCGGCAAGCTGCGCGGCGCGGAATCGCAGGGCATGCTTTGCTCGGGCGCCGAGCTGGGGATTCCCGACGGGCTTTATCCCAACTGCGGCGAGGCCGGACTGCTGATCTTTACGGAGAAGCAGCAAAACGGCGCGGACATCCGCCCGATTGTGGGGCTGGACGACGCGGTCATTGACTTTGAGATCCTGGCCAACCGGCCGGACTGCCTAAGCATCTGGGGCATCGCCCGGGAGAGCGCCGCGGTGCTGGACACCCACTGTGTGATGCCCGAGATCGGGGTGGAAGAGACCGCCAAGGGCGACATCACCGGCTACGCGCGCATCGAGATCCGGGACGCCGCCGCTTGCCCGCGCTACTGCGGCCGAATGGTGGACAACGTGAAAATCGCGCGTTCACCCCTGTGGATGCGAAAACACCTGCATGCGGCAGGGATCAGACCCATCAACAACATCGTGGACATCACGAACTACGTGATGCTGGAGACCGGTCATCCGATGCACGCGTTCGACCTGAGCAAAGTGAAGGATCAGACCATCATCGTGCGCCCGGCGAAACCGGGCGAGTCGCTGACCACGCTGGACGGCAAGACCCACCAGCTGAACGAGTCCATGCTGGTCATCGCCGACGCCCACAACGCCACGGGACTGGCGGGCATCATGGGCGGCGAGGAATCCGAGATTGCTGAGGGCACCACGCGCGTGCTGTTCGAGTGCGCCGCGTTTGACCGGACCAGCATCCGCCTGACCAGCCGCGCCCTGGGCATTCGCACCGAGTCGTCCGGCCGGTTTGAGCGCGGCGTGAATCCCATGACCGCTCGTCAGGCCATCGAGCGCGCGTGCATGCTGGTGAACATGCTGGAGTGCGGGGACGTGGCGCCGGGCCTGTTCGACTTCTACCCCAATCCGGTGCCTGAGCGCGAGGTCATGGCCAGCGTGTCGCGCATCAACGAACGCATTTCGACGCGGCTTTCTGGTGAGCAGATGGAGGACATTCTGCTCAGGCTGGGCCTGGATGTGACCCTGGTGGGCGACGAGCTGACCTGTGTCATCCCGGAGTGGCGGCGGGACATCGAGGGCGAGGCCGACCTGTCCGAAGAGGTGTTGCGGCTGTACGGGTACGACCACATCCCATCCACGCTGCCGGTGAGCGCGAGCGTGGCAGGTTTCCGCTCGGATCTGCAGCTGCTGCAGGACCGCATCAAGCAGAGCCTGGTGGGCATGGGATTCTACGAGGCGATGAATTTCTCGTTCGTTTCGAGGAAATGGGCCGAATCACTGGATCTGCCCAAAGACGACTGGCGGCTAGATCCGGTCGTCGTGAAAAACCCGCTGGGCGAGGACACGTCCGTGATGCGCACCAGCCTTGCGCCGTCCATGCTGTCGACGCTCTCCACAAACATCAATCGCAGCAACCCAGAGGGGCGGCTGTTTGAGCTGAGCTGCGTGTTCAAAAAGGGCGCGGCGCACGAGCTGCCCGAGGAGCCGGATGTGCTGTGTATTGGCATGTACGGCGAGTTCACCGACTTCTTCAGCTTAAAGGACGCGGTGTGGTGTCTGCTGCAGCGGTTGGGAATCGTGCCCGAGATTGAGAAGGGCGGCGACCCATACCTGCACCCAGGGCGCAAGGCCGTGCTGACGGTGAACGGCGTGCCGATTGGCCAGCTGGGCGAGGCGCACCCTGAGGTGGCGCTGCGCTTCGGCATTGAGGGGAAGCGGGTGCAGATCGCCGAGCTGTCCCTGTCGGAGCTCGCCCAATGCCAGCGTCCGGTGGGCGCGGTGGTGGCACTGCCGCGCTTCCCGGCCGTGAGCCGCGACATCGCGCTGGTGATGAATGAGGGAACGGGTGTGGGCCCTGTGATGGGCTGCATCCAAAAGGCGGCGGGCGAGCTGCTGGAGGACGTGCGGCTGTTCGACATCTACCGCGGCGCGCAGCTGGGGCAGGACAAAAAGAGCGTGGCCTTCGCGCTCAGCTTCCGCGCTTCTGACCGCACGCTGACCGAGGACGAGATCAACACGGCCATGAAGCGCGTGCTGGATGCCTGCGAGGCCCAGTTCGGGGCGCACTTGCGGACGTAGTTGCCAATAACAGCAAACAGGACGGCCAGATGGCCGTCCTGTTTGCTGTTCGGTTGAAACTGAGTTACAATGACGGTACCCAGTTCTTGCATGTGGTGCTTTTGTATGTGTGCGTGGATTCGCCGCCGTGAACCTGCAGATCCTGTTTGCATTTAGAGCATTGGTAGAGCTTGTCAGTCCAAGTGGTACAAATATTGCCCGTTTTAGGTTGCTTGTGGACTCGAAGGGAGGCCTCAAGTACATAATTATGTACACATCCAGCTGCTTTAGGAGAAGCGGTTGAGGACTGACCTGATTCATACGCAAGGGCTTCATGGGATATTGAATCCACCTGCTCTTTTAAGGCAGCAATGCCTAAATCTCTATGGCCGAACAAACGTCCGCCAGTGATCACGCGGCTTTCCGCATCTGGGGCATCACAGTCTCCCTCGTACAATATAAAAGAGCCTAGACAAAGAATTTCATGGTCAGGTGATGCTTTCAGAATCGGTTCTGCGAATACCGTGTTGGACCAAACGAAAAGCATGGCGAACACGACCATCAAAGTTTTCCTCATGCATATCCCCCCTAATTCCAACCAACTTTTTTGCATTCTGTACCATTCTTTGTATGATAAGATGTGCTCGTCTTGGATTTGTCTTTTGAGCAATACAAACATTTTTGGTATAGGATATTATAAACTGAACATGTGCCACCAGACAATTTGGTGTGTTGCTGATTGCTATCGATGGTGCGGAAGTGATGTTGGCCGTCTGGCGCTGAGCCGCAAAGTGGCGTCGCGTATATCACCATATCTGCTGAGAAGGCGATTATTGGAAGCAAAATCGAGAGAGTAAGGAGAAGCAGTCTTTTTCACCATAATAATATACCTCCTTTTTAACACTGGGTTTTCCTGTCATCATCATAGCAAAAAAATGCTAAAAAAATCAAGAATCATTGAAAAATAGTGCCTTTTTGCTAAAAATGTAGGTCATTCAACTTACGATTGACGCTCGCCCGGTGTTTCGCTATAATTGAGTTGCTTGAAGATCAAAGATTTGGAGATGATGCGCGTGATCAGGCGTTGGTTCGCGCTGATTTTGATTTTTGGGCTGTGCGTGCCCCAGCTGGCCCAGGCCGGCGAGGCGAGACCAGAGCAGATCGTGATTGCGCAGGGAGCGACGCTGACCGGCGAGACGGGGGAGCGCGCGCAGCTGCTTTGGACGCTGTTGCCCGAGGGCAGCGCCTCCAAGATCCGCTTCAGCAGCAGCAAGCCCCGCGTGGCCAGCGTCAACGGCCAGGGCGAGATCCGCTTTAAGCGGGAGGGTCGCGCGGTCATCAAGCTGAAGTCTGTGCGCGGCGGCGCGGCGGCATCCATCGAGGTGCTGGTCACAAACCCACCCAAGCCCACCGGCGTGTCGTTTCCCGAGGGCGAGCAGCTGACACTGACACAGGGCGACAGCGCGCTTCTGCAGCCCGTCTTTGAGCCCTCTGGGGCGGTCAGCAGCCTGACCTGGGCCAGCACCAACCGTGTGATCGCGCCCATCGAGAACGGCGCGGTGCAGGCGGCGTATCCGGGCGTGGCCACCATCCGCTGCAAAGCTACCCGAGGCGGCGCCATCGCGCTGGTTCGAGTGACTGTCGTGGCAAGAAGCGGAGAAAGCCCGGATCCGCTGCCGCTCTCCGGGTACAGTGTGGGCATTGATCCGGGCCACCAGAGATACGGCAATTACCAAAAGGAACATGTTTCGCCAAATGGCAGCAAGCGCAAATACAAGATGGCCAATGGCACCAGCGGCGTCTCGACCAAGGTGCCTGAATACAAACAGACGCTTCGCATTGGCTTTCAGGTGAGGGACGCGCTGGAGGCGATGGGCGCGGAGGTCTACATGACGCGCACAACGTCGGACGTGAACATCTCAAACGTCAAGCGCGCGAAGATGATGAACGAGTTGGATGTGGATCTGGTGCTGAGGCTGCACTGCAACGCGGGCCCGCGCAGCAAGCGCGGCATGACGGTCTACGCTTCGCCTGTGGGTCCGGCGGACACGGACAGCAAGCGCGCGGCCAGCGCGCTGTGCGCGGTGTTTAAGCGGGATTTGAGGCCAAAGGGAGGCGCGAGTGTCAGCATCAACAGGACCTTTTCCGGGCTGAACTGGAGCCGCGTGCCCAGCGTGCTGATCGAGATGGGGTATATGTCCAATCCCCAGGACGACCGGTTGATGAACAAGCCGGAGTATCAGCAGCGGCTGGCCGAGGCCATGGCCCAAGGGGCGGTTGCGTTTTTGAGGGGATAAGCGTATCGGGGGAACACAATTCCGCCCGCACGAGTCCCGGCGCCTCGCGCGCGAACAAGCCCGCAGGGGCGGATTCTGTCCGCCCGCTTTTTACTTGACTTTCTTCAGCACCATGGCTGTGCGGCAGGGAGTATACACAAAGAACCCCAGCCCCTTCATGTCCACGGTTTTGGTGAGATACAGCTGATCGCGGGGGATTCTATTCTGACCGCCGAAGGCAGGGTCGTCTGTGCTGAACACCACCTGGTATTCGCCCGCGCCGATGGTGTGGCAAGGCAGGAAAAAATCGGTGACCGACTCCGTCGGGTGGAAGTTGAAGAGGTAGATCAGCCCGCCCTTCGAAAACGCGATCAGTTTGCGCTGCTGGTCGATCCACAGGTTGTACAGATCGCGCTTGGCCATCACGTGGTACTTGCGCGCGAATTTCAGCATGGCCATGTCGAATTCCTTCAGCCACTCATACTTCAGGAAGCCGTTCTCGGACAGGCTCCACTGGCGCCGCGCGTAGTGGAAGCTCCATCCGTTGCCCTCGCGCGGAAAGTCGATCCACTCCGGGTGTCCGA
Source organism: Eubacteriales bacterium (assembly GCA_031549325.1). GTDB lineage: Bacteria > Bacillota > Clostridia > Christensenellales > Aristaeellaceae > JAJDGF01. Next base: position 20,712 of record JAVBQA010000006.1, read on the forward strand.
ACTCGTTGCCCATGAAGTTCAGATAGCCCTCTGAGGCCAACGCCAGCGTGATGAAGCGGATCATCTCGTGCAGCGCGATGGCGCGGTCGATCACGGCCGATGGACACGTCTTGTTCATGTTGGTGTACATCTCGGCATCGGCCAGGCGGAAGATGATCGTCTTGTCGCCCACCAGCGCCTGATCATGGGACTCGCAGTAGCCGATGCTGGGTTCCTGCGGGCGGCGGGTGGTCAGCTCGTGCCACATCCTCATCATGTCCCAGTCAAGATCGCTCGGAAGCTTCAGCGTGGAAATCCAGAAATCCGGCACGCCCATCGACAGCCGGTAGTCAAACCCGATGCCGCCGTAGCGGATGGGCAGGCACATGCCGGGCATACCGGACATGTCTTCGGCAATGATCACCGCGAACGGATTCACGTCGTGGATCAGATCGCACGCCAGCTGAAGGTAGGTGACAGCCTCTACGTCGGTGTTCATGCTGAAGTATTTTGCGTAGCTGTCAAACGACTCGCCCAGCCCGTGGTCGTGATACAGCATGCTGGTCACGCCGTCGAACCGGAATCCGTCAAAGTGATACTCGTCCAGCCAGAACTTGCAGTTGGAGAGCAGGAAGTGGATCACCTCGTGCTTGCCGTAGTTGAACAGCTTGCTGCCCCAGGCCGGGTGATCGCCCGCGCTGCCCAGCTTGAAGAACTGGTCTTCAGTGCCGTCAAACAGGTTGATGCCTTCGTCCACGTTTTTGCTGGCGTGGGAGTGCACGATGTCGAGCAGCACCAGCATGTCCATCTCGTGGGCAGTGTTGATGAGGCGCTTCAAATCCTCCGGCTCGCCGTACCAGCTGGACGCCGCGAAGAAGTTGGACACCTGATAGCCAAACGACGCGTAATATGGGTGCTCCTGAATGGCCATAAGCTGCACGGCGTTGTAGCCTGCGGCCTTGATGCGCGGCAGGATGTCGTCGGTGAACTCCGCGTAAGAGCCGACCTTGCCATCTTCCTGCGCCATGCCGATGTGGCTCTCGTAGATATATAGCGGGTTGATCTTGCGCTTTTTGTAGCTGCCGTCCGTCCAAATGAATGGCTTGTCAGGCGCCCAAACCTGGCCGGAGAAGGTGTTGTCCTGCTTGTTTTGAACCACACGCCGGATGTACAGTGGAATGTGGTCGCGAATGACGCCCCTTCTTGAAACCTGGACTTTCACGTGCTGCCCGTGTTTCAGCGCGTCTCTTCCGGATAGCTTGATTTCCCAGTTGCCCGCTTCGTCGATGCGCGTCAGCGGGTGGCTTTGCCGGTCCCAGCCGTTGAAATCGCCGATCAGATGCATGGCGTCGGCGCCGGGCGCCCACTCGCGGTACACCCAGCCGTCCCTGGTCTTGTGGATGCCATACCACAGATGCCCGTTCGCGATTTCGGACAGGCTCTTGTCCCCGCCGAGAAGCGCCCTGCGGATGTCCGCGAACCGATTCATGCGCAGATCGATGTCCTGCGCGTAAGGCTTGAGCCAGGGGTCGATGGAGAGGATCTTGTAAGGCTTTTTGGCCGCCATCAACAGCACCGCCTTTCTTCATATCCATATTATAGGTCAATTTGCGCGCGATGGCAATGCCGATTGACGAGAGGACGCGGAAATGGTATGATAATCTTTGGTATTCGTGTGCAATAGGCGGTTGGCTGAGCGGATGAACAAGGTGAAACGCAACAGGATTGGGGACTCGCTGCGGGCGATTCGATCCACCCGCGCACTGGCGACTTGCGCCATGCTGTTGGCGCTGCAACTGGTGCTAAGGTTGTTCATTTCGGTGGACATCGGGCCGTCGAACCGGGTCAATTTTTCGTTTATACCGCTGTCGATGGCGGCGTATCTGTTCGGCCCGATGGCGGGCCTCATCAACGGCGCGCTGGGGGATGTGCTCAGTTACTTTCTCAAGCCGATGGGCGATTACATTCCCGGGCTCACGCTCAGCGCAGCGCTGACCGGGTTCACGTATGGGCTGTTCTTCTATCGGCGGCGGATCACGCTTGGGCGCGTGGCGCTTGTCAATCTGGTGACCGACGTGCTGTTCAGCCTGCTGATGAACACGTTTATCCTGGCGCAGTGGCGGGGCGTGCCGTTCATTGCCATGCTGCTGCCCCGGTTGATCCGAAATGCAGCCATCTACCCGGTGGAAGTGACGCTGGGCATGCTGACGCTGCCGCAGCTGGCGCGCATCGCCCGGCCGGAGGAACCCATTTCCGCGAGGCCGCCGAGGCGCGCGCTGATTGCGCTGGCGTGCGTCATCGTGTTTGCTTTGGGGGTCTGGGCAAACAACACCAACCTGTCGGTCAAGCGCGCCGAAGGGCCAACAAGGCTGTTGGCGCACCGGGGGCTTTCGCAGACGTTTCCGATGGAAGACATAAAGTGGGACACCGATACCAGCAAGATCATCTATCCGCCTGAACACGCGTATTTAGAGAACACGATCTCGTCCATGGAGAGGGCGTTCGAGCTGGGCGCGGACATCGTCGAGCTGGACGTGCACCGGACGAAGGACGACCATCTGGCTGTGTTCCATGACTATCTGCTGGATTACCGAACGGAGGCCAAAGGCCCGGTTTTCGATTTCACGATGGATGAGCTGAAGAAACTCGATGTTGGCTATGGTTATACCGCCGACGGCGGAAAAACCTGGCCGTTTCGGGGCAAGGGCGTGGGGCTGATGCCCGAGATCTCCGAGGTGTTGCGGGCGTTTCCGGACAAGAACCTCTTGATTCACATCAAGGACGAGGACGAGCGCGCGGGCGAGTTGCTGTACGAACACATCAAGGACTATGGCGCAGAGCGGTTGGCGCAGATCAGCGTCTATGGGGATGATGGCGCGATGCGGCTGCTAAAGGGCAAGCTGCCGAATCTGCGCGTGATGTCCATGGATTCGCTGAAGTCCTCGATGATCCAGTACGAGCTGCTGGGCTGGACGGGTTACGTGCCCGAATCGCTTCGGGGCACTCAGGTGCACATCCCGGCCGGGCTGGCGAGATACCTGTGGGGCTGGCCTCACAAATTCCAGCAGCGCATGGATGCGGTGGACACCCGTGTGGTGCTGGTGAACAGCGACGGCGGGTTCTCCGAAGGCTTCGACGACCTGTCCATGCTGGAGCTGGTGCCTGAGGGTTTCGGAGGCTATGTATGGACCAACCGCATCGACAGGCTGAAAGGGGAGGCGCGGGATGGAGCTTAAACCCGGCATCTACCGCCATTTCAAGGGCAATCTGTACAAGCTGCTCCATCTGGCAAAGCACTCTGAAACGCAGGAGTCTATGGTGGTGTATCAGGCGCTTTATGGCGAGCGCGGCATCTGGGTGCGCCCAGCTGCCATGTGGAATGAACAAGTGGACCGAGATGGCTATGCCGGTCCACGATTCGATTGGATTGCAGAGGAGGAATAACCCATGAAACCGCTGAACAAATACATTGACCACACGATTTTGAAACCCGCCGCCACCCAGGCCGAGGTCAAGGCGCTGTGCGAGGATGCCATCAAGTACGATTTCGCATCCGTGTGCATCAACCCTTGCCATGTGCCGTTCGCGCGCGACTTGCTCACGGGCAGTGGCGTGAAGGTGTGCACGGTGATCGGATTCCCCCTCGGCGCGAACACCACCAAGACCAAGGCTTTCGAGGCCATGGACGCCTACGAGATGGGCGCGGACGAGCTGGACATGGTCATCAACGTGGGCGCGCTGAAGGACGGACGCTATGAGACCGTGCTGGAGGACATCAAGGCGGTGGTGGCGGCGGCCCAGGGGCGCTGCGTGAAGGTCATCATCGAAACGTTCCTGCTGACGGATGAAGAGAAGGTCAAGGCTGTGGAACTCAGCTGTCAGGCGGGCGCCAGCTTCGTCAAAACCTGCACAGGCTTTTCAGGCGGCGCGGCATCTGTTCCGGACATCCAGCTGATGAAGGCGCACGTCACCGAGGAGGTGCAGATTAAGGCGTCGGCTGGAATCCGCGATTACGAGTCTGCCCGGGCGCTGATCGATGCGGGCGCGGATCGGCTAGGCACGTCGGCGGGCGCCGCCATCATGCAGGGCAAGAAGTCCGGGGACAGCTATTAGAGAGGGATTTGACATGGGCAAGATCGTGGTGCTGGGCTGCTCAAACGCCGACATCACCAGCTATTCAGAGCGGTTTCCAGTGGATGGGGAATCGATGCTGGCCGATGCCGTTGTGTTCGGTCCGGGCGGCAAAGGCAACAACCAGGCCACCGCAGCCAGCCGCGCGGGGGGCGATGTGCGGTTTGTCAGCAAAGTCGGGCGTGACTACCTGAGCAGCGTTGTGCTTGATCACTTGCGGGCCGAGGGGATGGATACCCGCTACGTGTTTGAGAGCGACAGCGTCCAGACCGGCTGCGCGGTGATCCAAGTGCGGCGAGAGGGTGGCGAGAACCGTATTTTGGTGGTGAAGGGCGCGAACGATGCGCTGACCGCGGGCGAGGTGGAGCAGGCGGAAGGGGAGATCGCCGCCTGCGACGTGCTGCTGACCCAGCTGGAGACGAGCATCGAATCGGTGACCGAAGGGTTGAGACTCGCCAAGGCGCACGGCAGGATCACCATTTTGAATCCCGCGCCGCTGCAGCCGGTGCCGGAAGATCTGTTTGCCGGCGTGGACTATCTGACGCCCAACGAAACCGAGGCCGAATATTACACGGGCGTCGCAGTCAACGGTGCTGACGACGCGCGAAGGGCTGCCCAGGCGCTGATCAGCAAGGGTGCCAGGCGCGTCGTGATCACGCTCGGCAAGCGCGGCGCATTTTTCTATGATGGTGAAAGCGAAATACAGGTGCCGTCTGCGAAGGTGACAGCCATCGACACCGTGGGCGCGGGCGATGCGTTCAACGGCGGTCTGGCTGTGGCGCTCAGTGAAGGGCTGCCCATCGAGCGCGCGCTGCAGTTTGCCAGCTGCGTGGCCGGGCTTTCGGTGACCAGGAAAGGCGCGGCTTCCTCCATGCCCACCCGCGCAGAGGTGGACGCGCTGTTGCGTGGACAGTTTGGCGATTCTCTGTGAACGCAAATGAACCGCCCGAGAATGGGCTGAATTAATTTCCTGAGAATGGGCTGATGCTCTTGACACGAACCATTTCATGTGCTATTATATACTCCGTTGCCTGGGTGTGGCGCAGTTTGGTAGCGTGCTTGAATGGGGTTCAAGAGGCCGAAGGTTCGAATCCTTTCACCCAGACCAC
>JAVBQA010000019.1:0-15603 GCA_031549325.1 Eubacteriales bacterium
CGATTTCGGGCGCATCGCGGCGCAGACCGCCAAGCAGGTGGTCGTGCAGCACATCCGCGAGGCCGAACGCGGCGTGATCTACGAGGAATATATAGAAAAAGAGAACGAAATCCTCACCGCCATCGTACAGCGTGTGGAAAATCGCATGGTGTATGTGGAACTCGGGCGAACCGAGGGCCTGATCGAGCCTAGCCAGCAGATGCCGGGCGACGAGTACAATGTCAACGACCGCATGAAGGTGTACGTGCTGGAGGTCACCAAATCCAGCCGCGGGCCGCAGGTGCTGGTGTCCAGAACCCATCCCGGCCTGGTGAAGCGCCTGTTCGAGATCGAGGTGCCGGAGATCCGCTCCGGCATCGTGCAGATCAAGTCCATCGCCCGCGAGGGCGGCTTCCGAACCAAGATGGCTGTGTTTTCCACTGACCCGATGATCGACCCGGTGGGCTCCTGCGTCGGCCCGCGCGGCATGCGCGTGGAGAATGTCGTGGCCGAGCTCAAGACCGAGAAGATCGACATCATCAAGTGGTCGCCCGACCCGGCCGAGTACATTGCCAACGCGCTGAACCCGGCGCGCGTGATCTCGGTGTATGTGGCGGAGAGGGAGCGCGCCGCGCGCGTGATCGTGCCGGATAACCAACTGTCCCTGGCGATCGGCAAGGAGGGGCAGAACGCCCGCCTGGCCGCGAAGCTCACCGGCTGGAAGATCGACATCAAGAGCCAGAGCCAGGCCGAAGAGATGCTGGCGGCGGAGGATGAGGAGCCGCTGGCGTTGGACGAGGATCAGGGAGAGGACGCGGAGTAATTGCTCAAACCCAAGAAGATCCCGATGCGCATGTGCGTGGGCTGCCACGAGATGAAGCCCAAGAGAGAGCTGATGCGCGTGGTCAAATCGCCGGAGGGCGAGGTCAAGCTGGATCCGGTGGGGAAGAGCCCCGGACGGGGCGCGTATGTGTGCCCAAGCGCCGAGTGCATGAAAAAGGCGAAGAAGACCCGCGCGCTGGACCGGGCGCTTGAAACCGGGATAGCACCGGAAGTCTACGAGCAGCTGGCAGGCCAGCTGGAGGAAGCGTGATCGACAAGGCGCTCGGGATGTTGGGCCTGTGCACCCGGGCGGGGCGTCTGAAATCGGGCGAGGCCATGTGCGAGCAGGCCATCAAGCGCGGCGGCGCCTTCCTGCTGCTGGTGGACGCGGGCGCGTCCGAGCGGTCCAAGAAGGATCTGCGCAACGCGTGTGAGTTTGCGGGCGTGCCGCTCATCGAACTGCCCGAAGGGGCGCTCGGTCGCGCAATTGGCAAGGACGGCCGGATGGCCGCCTGCGTGACCGATAGAAACTTTGCCAGCCGGATCGCGGCGCTGTGCGCCGAGCCATAACACAACAGTGTATACAATTTTCAGGGGAGCGTTGACGGAATGACCAAAGTCAGGGTACAGGATGCGGCCAAAGAGCTGAATACAGGGGTGAGCAAGCTGCTCGCCGAGGTGAGTGATTCGCGCAAGAAGGCGATGGAGCTGTTTCATTCGCTGCAAAAGCTGGGCGGCGATTTGGAGAGCCAGCAGCGCGATCAACAGGAGCAGGCCGAGCGCGAGCAGCGCAGCCGCGAATATGAGCAGGCTGCCGCTTTCATGACGGCCTACTCCAGCGAGCAGGTGCCCGAGCCCGTGGAGGCTCCCGCGCCCAAGCCCGCTGCGCCGAAGGCAACCGGGAGCGCGCCCGCACACGAAGCGCCGGCACCGGTGGCCGCCGCTCCGGTGGTCGAAAAGGCCGCCTCTGCGGAACCGGCGCCTGCGCCTGAGAGGCGCACTCCTGTGATCGAGGAACCTCCGCGTCCCACCGTGCGCGTGGTGCAAACTGCCGCGCAGGTGCAGGCCGCCCAGCAGCAGCGCGCTGCCGCTGCGGCGCGCCCGGCGCAGCCGCAAGGCCAGCCCGGCCAGTATGGCAGACCCGTGAACCCGGGCCAGGGCGGCCCCTATGGGCGTCCGGTGAACCCGGGCCAGGGCGGCCCTTACGGGCGTCCGGTGAATCCGGGCCAGGGCCCTTATGGCAGACCCGTCAACCCGGCGGGCCAGGGCCAGCCCGGTGGGTTTAATCGTCCCGCACCCGGCGGTGCGCCCCGCCCGATGGGCGGCGGCGCCGGGCGTCCCGGCGGCGGCTTTGGCCGCAAGGGTCCGGAGCTTGCGCCCACTGTCGAGAAGGAGCGCGTCTCCAACTACGACCCGAACAAGAAACAGTATCAGCGCACCAACGATCCCGAGCGCAACAAGGCCAAAGCGCGTCAGGGCGTGCGCGGCGTGATGATGGGTGACGACGAGTTCGCCCGCGGCCGCCGCAAGAAGAAGGGCGCGATGCTCGCCTACAAGCCCGACCCGATCAGGATCGAAAAGGCGTTCATGACCGCCGAGAAGATCACCGTAAAGGATCTGACCGAGCGCATCGGAAAGCCCGCCGGCGAGATCATCAAGAAGCTGTTGCTGCTGGGCATCATGGCCACCATCAACGAGGAGCTGGACTATGACACCGCGCAGCTGGTGTGCGGCGAGTTTGGCGTTGAGCTCGAGATGAAGCTGGACAAGACGGCCGAGGACGCGCTTGAGGAAGAGGACGTCACCGACGATGAGGCGGATCTGGTGCCGCGCGCGCCGGTCGTGACCATCATGGGGCACGTCGACCACGGCAAGACCTCGCTGCTCGACTACATCCGAACCACCAAAGTTGCCTCCGGTGAGGCGGGCGGCATCACCCAGCACATCGGCGCCTACACCGTCGATGTCCGGGGCAAGAAGATCACATTCCTGGACACCCCGGGCCACGAGGCGTTCACCGCCATGCGTGCCCGCGGCGCTCAGGTGACTGACATCGCCATCCTGGTGGTGGCAGCGGATGACGGCGTCATGCCGCAGACCATTGAGGCCATCAACCATGCCAAGGCCGCCGGTGTGCCCACCATCATCGCCATCAACAAGTGCGATAAGCCCTCGGCCAATCCGGAGAAGATCAAGCAGGAGCTGACCGAGTACGGCCTGGTGTCCGAGGACTGGGGCGGCGACACCATCATGGTGCCCGTGTCTGCCCACACCGGACAGAACATCGACCAGCTGCTGGAGATGATCCTGCTGGTGGCCGAGGTGCAGAACTACCGCGCCAACCCCAACCGCAAGGCCAGGGGCGCGATCGTCGAGGCCCAGCTGGACAAGGGACGTGGCCCGGTGGCGACCGTGCTCATCAAGAACGGCACGCTCAAGATCGGCGACACCATCGTCGCCGGAACCGCCTACGGCCGCGTGCGCGCCATGGTCAATGACCGGGGCGAGCGCGTGAAAGAGGCTGGTCCGTCCGATCCGGTGGAGGTCATCGGCTTCAACGACGTGCCTGACGCAGGCGACATGATGTCGGCCGTGGATGACGACAAGCTCTCCAGGCAGGTGGCCGAGGAGCGCAAGACCAAGCTGCGCGTGGCGCTGATCAAGAGCCAGCAGAAGACCACGCTGGAAGACCTGTTCGGCCAGATTTCGGCCGGCCAGATCAAGGATCTGAACCTGATCGTCAAGGCCGACGTGCAGGGATCCGTCGAGGCGGTCAAGCAGAGCCTGGAGCGCCTGTCCAACGAAGAGGTGCGCGTGCAGTGCATCCATGGGGGCGTGGGCGCGATCACTGAATCCGACATCATGCTGGCCAGTGCGTCCAACGCCATCATCATTGGCTTCAATGTGCGCTACGACAACAGCGTGCGCGACATTGCCGAGCGTGAAAAGGTCGACATCCGGCTGTACCGCGTGATTTACAACGCCATCGAGGACGTGCAGAATGCCATGAAGGGCATGCTGGCGCCCAAGTTCAAGGAAGTCATCCTGGGTCGCGCCCAGGTGCGCCAGACCTTCCGCGTCACAGGCGTCGGGATGATCGCAGGTTCCTATGTAACCGACGGCAAAATCATCCGCAACGCCCAGGCCCGCCTGCTGCGCGACAACGTGGTCGTCCACGAGGCCAAGGTCGAATCCCTCAAGCGCTTCAAGGACGATGCCAAGGAAGTCAACACCGGGTATGAGTGCGGCATCGGCTTGGAAAACTATAACGACGTCAAAGAGGGCGACATCATCGAGTGCTTCCAGATGGAAGAGATTGAGAGATAGGAGCGATAGGGGCGCAGCCCCTAGACCCCCCCTGCTCAAGGGACTGAGCCCCTTGAGAATCCCCATTCCGGGCGCAAAGCGCCTGAAGCTGGGGTTTCCAAAGGGGCTCGGTCTCTTTGGCGGAGCCCCGTAAGAGGAGGACAACATGTCATTCGACCGGATAGACCGCATTTCGGAAGAAGTGCGCAAGGAGCTCGACAACATCATCCGAAACGAGCTAAACGATCCGCGCATCGCGGGCACGTACTCGATCGTGCGCGCCGAGGTGACGCGGGATCTGCGCTACTGCAAAGTGGGCGTGAGCGTGCTGGAGGAGGACCTGCGCAAGGGGTTTATGCAGGCGCTGAAGAGTGCCGCTGGGTTTGTGCGGCGTGAGCTGGGCCGCCGGGTGGAACTGCGCTACACGCCTGAGCTGCTGTTCGAGCTGGACACCAACATCGAATACGCCGCCAAAATTGACCGCATACTAAAGGAGACTAGCCCCAATGGCAACGATACCTGAGCTGGCCAACGCGCTGCTCGCTTGTGAGCGCGTGGCGATTATCCCTCACATCTCGCCGGACGGCGATGCGCTGGGCTCGGCGCTGTCCGTGCGCCACGCACTGGTCAAACTTGGCAAGCAGGCTGCCGTAGTCTGCGATGACGCGCCGCCCCGGATGTACACGTTTCTGCCTGGCATCGGCAGCGTCGTGACGCCTGAGCGGCTTTCGTTTGTGCCTGATGGCGCGCTGCTGGTGGACGTTTCATCAAAGGACCGCGCCGGGCGCTCGCTGGACGTCAGCAGACAGGCCGCCACCCGGCTGCTGATCGACCACCACGCCACCACCGATGGATTTACCGGGCTGAGTGTGATCAAAGCGGGCGCGTCGTCCACCGGCGAGCTGATTTTGGCGCTGATTGACGCGCTTTCCGTGCCGCTGGACGCGGACTTGGCCGTGCTGCTGTACGCGGCCATCGCGACAGACACCGGAAACTTTAGTTTTAGCAACACCACGCCCGAGGCCATGCGCGCGGTGGCGCGGCTGCTCGAGGCGGGGCTGAACATCGACGAGTGCAACCGGAAGCTGTTCCGGCTGCGCTCGGTATCGCGCACCCGCCTGATCGGCGAGGGGCTGAGCCGCATGGAGTTCGCCGCGGCAGGGCGGATCGCCTACATCCAGCTGACCGACGAGGTGTTTGAGGCGTGCGCCGCCACCCACGAGGACACCGAGGGGCTGGTGAACTACCTGAACGAGATGGAGGGCGTCGAGGTCTGCTTTCTGGTGGAGCAGCGGGGGCAGGATTCCAAAGCGTCGCTGCGCTCAAACGGCAAAATTGACGTTGCGCAAATCGCCAGGGCCATGGGCGGCGGCGGCCATGAGCGCGCGGCGGGTGTGACGCTCAAGATGCCGCATGAGGCCGCCAGCGTCCGGCTGGTGGACGTGCTGACCCGCGCGCTGGGGGAGGCTTGATGGACGGCTTCATCAACCTGCTCAAGCCCCCAGGCATGACGTCGTCAGACGCCGTGGTGTTCGTGCGGCGCATGCTGCCCAGGGGCACCCGCGTGGGACACGGGGGAACGCTGGATCCGGATGCCGCCGGGGTGCTGCCCATCATGGTGGGGCGTGCCGCGCGGCTGTTCGATTACATTGTGGACAAGCAAAAGACGTACATCGCGGAGCTGACGCTGGGCATCGCGACCGACACCCAGGACGCCACCGGCGGCATCCTTCAGGAGAAGCTGGTGAGCGCGGGCGAGGCCGAGGTTCGAGCCGCGCTGCGGCACTTCCTCGGCGACATTTGGCAGACGCCGCCCGACTACTCAGCCATCAAAAAGGACGGCAAGCGCTTGTACGAACTGGCGCGCAGAGGGGAACCAATCGCGGTCCCGGCGCGTCAAGTACATGTGCATTCTATCCAGTATTTGCAGCAAACAGGCGCGGCCCGGCACATGCTGCGGATCAGCTGCGGCAAGGGGCTGTACATCCGGACGCTGCTGCACGACATTGGCGCCGGATTGGGCTGCGGGGGGCACATGTCGTTCTTGCTTCGGAGCCGGGCCGGGGCTTTTGAGCTCGCGGACGCCAGGACGCCGGACGAGATCGCCGAGGCGGGAATCGACAGCTTGCTACTGCCCATGGACATGCCGCTTGGGCACCTGCCGCGCGTCGATGTGGATGAACGCCACCGGCGCGCCATCCGGAACGGCAACCCCGTTCGGCCCGAGTGGATGCAGGGCGAGGCCCAAGCGAGCACCCGCGTTTATTGCGGCGGCCGGTTCTGCGGCATGGGGGAACCAATGCCAGACGGTGCGCTGCGGTTTAAGGCGATGTTGCTAGATGGGGAAGATGCGCCATGCGAATAATGACCAACCTGGACGACTATGATCTCGGCCCGTCGGTGCTGGCCATGGGAAAGTTTGACGGCGTGCACATTGGGCATCAAAAGCTGCTGCAAGCGGCGGTCGATCTGGCGAAGCAGCTGCGTGTTCGCTCGGTGGCGCTGACGTTTGACCGGCATCCGCTCAGCGTGCTCAGTCCAGGCGATGCGCCCGTGCCGCTGACCGGCGAGTCCGAAAAGCGTCACCTCATCCAAAAAATGGGTATCGACGCGCTCTTGATCCTGCCGTTCACGCAGGAATTCGCGGCGCTCGCGGCGAATACTTACCTGATTGATTTGTGTAAAAAACTCCAGGCCGTGGCCATCGTGTCCGGCCGGGACTTCCGGTTTGGCCAAGGCGCCGGGGGCGACGCCGCGCTGATTGAGCGCATGGCCGGGGAGCTCGGCTATCGGGCGGTCATCGTGGAGCCCGCGTGCGTGGATGGACAGGCAGTATCCTCAACAAGCATCCGCTCGCTGATCGCGGCGAACGACCTGAGTCTGGCCCGGAAGATGCTGGGCCGTCCCATCGAATAACCAACGAAGAAGGTGCGTGGCTGTGCGGAGAAAACTGAGCTGGGCGCTGGCCATTCTGCTGATGGTGGCGCTGCCGTGCGCGGCGCTGGCCGAGGCTGTGCTGGGCGAGTACATCTATGGCAACTGGAGCGCCTGGTCCACGCGAAAGGTGGAGCCGACGGAGTCGCTCGAGGTTGAGACGCGCCAGGCCAACCGGCTGATCGTCAAGGACGTATTCAGCTACAAGCGGTTCGTGTACTATAACACCGATCGCGAGGCATGGTACGCCACGTGCTTTGAGGCGCTGGGCTCGTTCATGCGCGCCGGTTCCGGCCGGTGGGAGACCAGGGAGTTCGATGAGGCGCTTGCGCCCATCGGGTATGTGAACGGAGAGGCGGAATACAAAGGCCACTGGTTCTTTGAGCAAAAGCAGCAACAGATTGAGAAGTACGAGCCCATCACCCAATACAGAAAGCGCACCATGAGGCGCGTGGAGTGCGAGCTGGACAGGCAGAGCGTGCTGCTGGGCGTTGGGGAGAAGCACAAGATCGCCTATAAACTGGCCGAGGGCGTGACCGGCGTCAGCTTCCAAAGCAGCGACAGCGCGGTGGCCAGCGTCAGCGCCACAGGCGAAATCTTGGCCCATTCGGTGGGCAACTGCGACATCAGCCTGATGAGGGGTGACGTGCGCATCGAGCAGCTGCACCTGGTGGTGGGCGAGAAGCTGAAGGCGGCGCCCGAAGGGATCTTGTCCATCGGCGTCGACGGTCTGGGCTTTTTGGCGCCTAGAAACGGCAGCGCCAAGCCGGGCGCCAACCTGATGCTCGCTGGAGACGTCAAGCCCGAGAAGCGCTACTTCCGGATGGAACAGAGCGGCCAGGGCAGCTTCAAAATCCGGCTGATCAGCGCGCAGATTTTGTGCGTGGGCTTGCCGCAGAAGCAGGCGGGCCTGGAGCTGATTCCCAAGGGCGAGAGCGCCAGCACGCAGTTCTCGGCGTTCCGCACCAAGAGCGGTCAGTACCTGATCTGCCCGGCGGACGACCCGAGCAGGTTCCTGGCTGCGAGCGAGGTGGGTCAGATCGAGCTGCGCTCCTTTGATGTGCTGGATCGAACCCAGCAGTGGCGCGTGACCCGTGAGAGCGATGACGCGCTGGATAGTGGCGCCTGGATCGCGCCGGTGGTGCGCAACGGCAAGTCCTATATGGCGCAGAACTTTGATGAAAAGGTGCACAAGGGCGTCGACATCGGCAGCAACGGCGAGCGGGTGAGCATCGTTTCCGTGGCCAGCGGGCGCGTGGTGTATGCGTTTGACGGCTGCGAGCATGACTACGGCAAGAAGAAGGACAAGAACGGCGAGTTTCCCGACCCCTGCGGCAAAGAGCGCACGTTTGGCAACGTGGTGATCATCGAGCACGACAACGGGTTGCGTACGACGTACGCCCACCTGTCCCGTGTGAAGGTTCGCGAAGGCGATAAGGTTGTGCAGGGCCAGGTGATCGGCCTTAGCGGCTCTACCGGCTACTCCAGCTCCGTCCACCTGCACTTCGAAGTGAAAAACGGCGCAGCCGTCCTGAATCCCAGGCTCTACATCGACCTGCCCAAGCTGGAAAAGAGAATCCTGCCGTAGCGACCTGGCCGGTCTGCTCCGCATGCGCTCCCTGGATGGAGAACGACGTCGGACGTTTCTGTGAACCATGCCCGCGGTCGAAAACTCCGCAAGGGAGCGGGTGCATGATCTGCCCCCCGGTGGGGGCGAAGCCGCCGCCTGCGGAATGAAGATTGACGAACTTCGGCTCCGCCAAACCTCCGCGGGTCGCATCCAATCACTGGAAGCGAAATATAACGGAAAATCTGCATTTACAAACATAGTAAGGTATGATATAATGGCTCTTGCGGCAAAATATGTCCGCAATCATCCGTAAGCGCGGTTTGCCGAATCTCCAACGGCTTACCTGGCTCACGGGCATACGAAACAAGGAGGCACACAATCATGGTTATCGACAAGGCTGCCATCATGCAGGAGCATGCCCGCCACGAGGGCGACACCGGTTCGCCCGAGGTACAGATCGCGCTTTTGACCGCGCGCATCAACCACCTGAATGAGCACCTGAAAGAGCACAAGAAGGATCATCACAGCCGCCGCGGGCTGTTGCTGATGGTCGGTCAGCGCAGGGGTCTGCTGGACTACCTGAAAGGCACCGACATCGAGAGCTACCGCGCCCTGATCGCCAAGCTCGGCCTGCGCAAGTAATGGCAGGCGTGGGCATACCCCAGAGATGATCAGATCGCCGTCGTTTGGGGACAAACCCCGATCGGCGGCGTTTATGCGTCAACTAACCGGACGCTTTGACAAGGTATCGATGAAGAAGATATAAAAAAGAATGCCCACGAGGAGGGGAAAGTCATGTTCAAGAGTTACGAGACACAACTGGGCGGGAGGACACTGACGCTGGAGTTCGGCACATACGCCGAGCAGGCGGCAGGCAGCGTCTGGATCCGCTACGGCGAGACCGTGGTGATGGTCAACTGCACCGTCGCTGAAAACCCGCGCCCCGGCATCGATTTCTTTCCGCTGAGCGTCGACTATGAGGAAAAAATGTACTCGGTCGGCAAAATTCCCGGCGGCTGGATCCGCCGGGAGGGCCGCCCGTCTGAGAAGGCGATTCTGACCTCGCGCCTGATCGATCGCCCGCTGCGCCCGCTGTTCCCGAAGGGCATGCGCCATGATGTGAGCGTTGTGGCCACGGTGCTGTCCTGCGACGAGGACAACACGCCCGAGATCTGCGCCATGATCGGAAGCAGCATCTGCCTCGGAATCTCCGAAATCCCCTTCAATGGCCCCACCGGCGCGGTGCTGGTCGGCATGGTGGACGGGGAGTACGTGGTGAACCCGGATTACCAGACGCAGCAGGAGAGCCCTCTGCACCTGACGGTCGCCGGCACCGGCGAGGCCGTGCTGATGGTTGAGGCAGGCGCGGAGGAAGTCTCCGAAGAGGTCATGCTCAAGGGCATCCTGTTTGCCCATGAGGAGATCAAAAAGCTGGTTGCGTTCCAAAACCAGATCATTGCCGAGATCGGCAAGGCGAAGCGCGTGTTCCCGCTGGTGCTGCCGGGCGACGACGTGAAGGCCGCCGTGCGCGCGTACGCGATGGACAAGGTGGTCAACACCTTCGACACCTTCGAGCGCGAAGAGCGCCAGAACCGCGAGGAGCAGACCAAGCTGGATACCCTCGAGCACTTCAAGGAGCAGTTCGAGGGCCGCGAGGGTGAAATCAAGGACGCGCTGTATTCCCTCAACAAAGAGGTCATGCGCAAGAAGATCCTGGAACAGGGCGTCCGCCCGGATGGCCGCAAGCTCACCGAGGTGCGCCCCATCTGGTGCGAGGTCGGCATCCTGCCGCGCCCGCATGGCTCGGCGGTGTTCACCCGCGGCCAGACCCAAGTGCTGAACGTCTGCACGCTGGGCACCGTCAGCGAGGCCCAGAGCCTGGATTCCATCAGCCCCGAGACCCAGAAGCGTTATATGCATCAGTACAACGTCCCGGGCTATTCCACCGGCGAAGCCAAGCCCATGCGCAGCCCGGGCCGCCGTGAGATCGGCCACGGCGCGCTGGCCGAGCGCGCGCTGGTTCCGATGATCCCGTCCGTTGAGGAATTCCCTTACGCGCTGCGCCTAGTCAGCGAGGCGATTTCTTCCAATGGTTCCACGTCGATGGCTTCCGTCTGTGGCTCTACGCTGTCGCTGATGGACGCGGGCGTGCCGATCAAGCGCCCGGTGGCGGGCGCCGCCATGGGCCTGATCAAGGATGCCGAAACCGGCAAGGTCGCCGTGCTGACGGACATCCAGGGCCTGGAAGACTTCCTTGGCGACATGGACTTCAAGGTGGCTGGCACCGCGCTGGGCATCACCGCCATCCAGATGGACATCAAGATTGCGGGCATCGATGAGAACATCCTGCGCCAGGCGCTGGCCCAGGCGTTCGACGGCCGCATGCACATTCTCGGGAAAATGCTCGAGGTGCTGCCCGCGCCGCGCCCGAACCTGTCCAAGTACGCACCCAAGATCATCACCTTCAAGATCGACCCGGAGAAGATCGGCGAGGTCGTGGGCCCGCGCGGCAAGACCATCAACAAGATCATCGAACAGACCGGCGTCAAGATCGACATCGAGGACGACGGCAACGTGTTCATTGCCACCGCCGATGAGGACGCCGCCAGAAAGGCCAAGGCCATCATCGAAGGCATCACAAAGGTGCTGAAGGTGGGGGACGAGTTCATTGGAACGGTGGTGCGCATCATGTCTTTCGGCGCGTTTGTCGAGTATGCGCCCGGCAAGGACGGCATGATCCACATCAGCAAGCTCGCCAACGAGCGCGTGGAGAAAGTCGAGGATGTTGTGGCGATCGGCGACGAGCTGCCCGTGAAGGTGGCCGAGATCGACCCGCAGGGCAGGATCAACCTGGTCCGTTCGGACATCGAGTACGACAACCCTGCCATGCCGCAGCGCAGGCCCGCGCCGCGTCCGGGTGGGGATCGCAGGGGTGGCGGCGGATTCCGCCGTTAAGGCGCAAGGGGTAAACATCGGGGGGAATTGGGAGGACATGCTTCCCGATTCCTCCTTTATTACATGGGGATTTTGGGCAGAATAAGGCGTATCTCTAAGGAAGGAATGGAGTCAATCATGTTCGACGAGTATACCCTCTCAAACGGGCTGCGCATCGTGGGCGAGCGCATTCCGCACTTTCGTTCGGTCTCGGTGGGCATCTGGGTGGGTGTGGGCAGCCAGTACGAAGACAAGCCCAGGAGCGGCGCCAGCCACCTGATCGAGCACATGCTGTTCAAGGGCACGGAGCGGCGCACGGCCAAGGAGATCGCCGCTGTCATGGACGCCGTGGGTGGTCAGCTGAACGCGTTTACCGCCAAGGAGTGCACCTGCTTTTATGCGAAGGTGGTGGACGAGCACTTTGAGCTGGCGCTGGACGTGTTGAGTGACTTGGTGCTGCATTCACAGTTCGACGCGGCCGAGCTGGAGAAGGAAAAGAGCGTGGTGATCGAGGAGATCAACATGTCTGAAGACGCGCCGGATGACTTGGTGCACGAGCTGCTGATGGAGGCGCGTTACGGTGACCAGCCGATTGCCTGGCCGATCCTGGGCACCGAGCAGAGCGTGCGCGGGCTTTCGCGGCAGAATCTGGTGGACTACTGGTCACAAATGTACCGGCCCGAGCGCTGCGTGCTGGCGGCGGCGGGCAACTACGACTGGGAGCGGCTGATTGAGCTGGCTGAAAAGATGCTGGGGGAGTGGAAGGCCACGGGCGACGGCTGGCAGTCGCTCAAAACTGCGCCATACGCGCCCACCATCATCCGTAAAGAAAAGAAGATCGAGCAGCTGCACATCTGTCTGGGATACCAGGGCGTGGATGTGACGAGCGACACGCTGTATCCGCTGTCTATCTTCAATAGCGTGTTCGGCGGCGCCATGAGTTCACGGCTGTTCCAGAAGATCCGCGACGAGCGAGGCATGGCGTACAGCGTCTACAGCTATCCGTCCAGCTATCTGGACACCGGCGTGCTGGCAGTCTATGCGGGGACCAGCATCGATCACGCGCCCGAGGTGCTGCGGCTGATCGAGGAGGAGCGCCAGGCAATGCTCAAGGACGGGCTGACTCAGCAGGAGTTTGAGGAGGCGCGCGAGCAGCTGAAGGGCGGATATATCCTGGGGCTTGAGTCCACATCCAGCCGCATGAACGCGCTGGGCAGGCGGAAGCTGCTGCTGAACCAGACACAGACCGAGACCGATGTGCTCAACAAAATCAACCGAATCACGTATGAGCAGGTGACGGATGTGATCCGCGAAGTGCTGAACTCCCCGTGCGCTTGTTCGCTGGTGGGGAAGGGCGCGGACACGCTGAAGATTTGACGGAGGAGAGTACAATGGATAAACTCGAGCAGATCTTTCTGATGCAGCATGCGTTCAACACCGAACTGCGCGAGAAGCGTCATCTGGACGGCATAACGTCCGGCCAGTGGATCCAGAAGGAGACGCTGGCCATGCTCAGCGAGCTGGCTGAGCTGCTGGACGAGGTCAATTTCAAGTGGTGGAAGAACGAAAAGCCGGTGAACGCCGACAACGTCAAGGACGAGCTGGTAGACATTCTGCATTTCTTCGTGTCCATGTGCCTGGACGCCGGGATGGACGCAGGGGAGTTGCACAGACGCTATCTGTTGAAGAATCAGGAGAATTTCGACCGGCAGCACGGGAAAAGCGATAAGCCTGGATACGCGGTGGAATAAGCGAAGAAGGCGCCGGCATCGGCGCCTTCTTTCTATATAACTTGTCCCCTTTCATAATGACCGCCTCTATCATCGAGTTTTATGGCGGAAAGCGCCACCTGTCAACGCAATCACGGATCTGCATGAAGCGCCATAGTATGCCCCGTGAAACGAAGTTTCAGGGGGCGTTATTTCGATGAAAATCCTTGCCGCCTTGGGCGACAAACGCTACGCTTACATGGTTTCCTGTGCCCGCGCCGAAGGAATAGACGCCTGGACTTACAAGATCGATACCGCCGGGGTCTCAGGCACTCCCGAGCTCGACGCATTCGAGCTCGCCTCTGTGGACTGCGTCGTCCTGCCACCCCTCTTCGTGAAGCCGCTCTCCCCAGAGGCTGAGGCGCTGCTGACCCAGCTTTCGCCCGGTACCACACTGGCGCTGTTCTCGGCGGGCGGCGTGCCCGAGGACATTCGGCGGCGGTTCCGAGTGATCGACCTGAGCAGAGACGAGCAATTCGTGCGTGAAAACGCGGTATTGACCGCTGAGGGCGCGCTCAGTGCGGCCATGATCCGCGCCGAGTTTGCGCTGCGCCAGTCGCGCTGCCTGGTGATCGGCTACGGCCGCATCGGATACGCGCTCACCGAGATGCTGGTGGCGCTGGAGGCGCGCGTCATCGTGGCCGCCCGCAAGGACGCCGCCCGCAAGCAAGCCATCCAGCGAGGGGCCGAGGTGGCGGACATGGACGAGATGGCGCGCATCCTGCGCGATCAACAGATCGTGTTCTGCACGCCTCCCGAGCGCGTGCTTGGGGAAGGGCAGCTGCTGCGGATGAATCCATCCGCGCTGCTGATTGACTTGAGCAGCCCACCCTATGGGGTAGACCTGCCCGCCGCCGTGCTGCTCGGGATTGACGCCTGGCGCGAGCCTGCGCTGCCTGGCCGTTATTGTCCGCAGAGCGCAGGGGAAGCGCTGTTCCGGGCGCTGCAAATCGCACTGAAATGAGGAGGTGAAACCAGATGGATAAAGCACTCATGGGTGTGCGTATCGGCGTGGCGCTGACTGGTTCTTTCTGCACGTTTGAAATGGTATTCCGCGCGCTGGGAAAACTCAAGGAGACCGGGGCGCAATTGTTCCCAATCATGTCTTTCAACGCTTACGCGCTGGACACCCGATTCTATACAGCCAAGGATGCATGCGAACAACTGGAGGGGATCTGTGGGCGCCCGTGCTGGCACGAGATCCAACAGGTGGAGCCAATCGGCCCTAAAAAGCTGCTGGACCTGCTGTTAATCGCGCCCTGCACCGGCAACACCGCAGCCAAAATGGCCAACGGAATTGCGGACACTCCGGTAACCATGGCGGCAAAATCCCAACTGCGCAACGAGCGGCCGGTGCTGATCGGCTTAAGCACCAACGATGGCTTGAGCACAAACGCTGGCAACATCGGCAAGCTGATGGCGCGCAGGCACGTGTTTTTTGTGCCATACGGGCAGGATGACGCGACAGGAAAGCCCGCCTCGCTGGTGTTTGACGAGGCGTCGTTGATCGAGTCGATTGAATTGGCGCTGGACAACAGGCAAATGCAGCCGCTATTCAGCTTAAGAACCCTTTGATTACTTGGATTATTAACATTGTGACTGGCGATTGTCATGATGAGAAAAATCGAATAATTGAAAGAATAAGCGGGAATAATGTTCGTGAATTGAATCGATTTTGTCCAAAGAAATGGCCAGAATCGATTCAATTGTCGAAATTTGCGAATATTACGTCGGATTCGTCGGGAAGTGAAATCGACAAATTTCCGCTTGACACCAGATACGTCACATGCTATTATATATAGGCCGCCGCGAAAAACGGAAGCAACGGACGGCGGGAAGCGATCCTTGAAAACGGCATAGAGAGTGGAAGTAACAAGAAGAAATAAGTCAGAATTCCGAAGAGCGAGCAGCTTAGCGGAGGGAGCGGAAGGGACCCGAGAGGGTGCCGGAAGCGCCTGAAGAGAAGATGTGAATAAAGGATTAAACACAAGAGTTTGATCCTGGCTCAGGACGAACGCTGGCGGCGTGCTTAACACATGCAAGTCGAGCGGGGATGTTTTTAGCACTGATTCTTCGATTCGCGAAGCGAGACACGGAGCCGAGAGGGTGCGTGGAAAGCGGAGTGGATGGATGGATGAGTGCTGGAAGCATTCTAGCGGCGGACGGGTGAGTAACGCGTGAACAATCTGTCCCAGACAGGGGGATAACACTTGGAAACAGGTGCTAATACCGCGTAAGACCACGCTCTCGCATGGGAGTGAGGTAAAAGGAGCAATCCGGTTTGGGGTG
>JAVBQA010000047.1:0-35486 GCA_031549325.1 Eubacteriales bacterium
GCATTCCGAAGACCGCGCCTGGCGCTTGCGCGCTCGCCGCCGAGAGGGCGGCAAACAAATTGACGGCGTCAACCGGGTTCGGGGCCGCGCTTAATCGGGGTGTGTCCGCCTGCGGAAAGCGGTTGGGGTTTCGCCCAGATAGCACACGAACTTGCGCACGAAATGCTTGTAATCGGAATACCCCACGCGCTCGCTGACTTCGTATATGGGCATATTTGTGTTGAGCAGCAGTTCCATGGCGCGCTTGATGCGGTAGCGGTTCAGAAATTCGCTGAACGACACGCCGACTTCGCGCTTGAAAACGCCGGAGAAGTAGTTCGGCGTCTTCTGTACGTGCTCGGCGACCCTCTCCGCGTTGATGGACTGGTCATAATGCCAGTGTACATAGTCGATGGCGTTTCGAACCCAGAGGCTATAGGGTTGCGGTTCGGACGCCCGGCTTTGGCTTCGCGCGTCCTGCCCAAGCACGCGTTCGACGATCGCGGTCAGGTCGTCAAGGTTGACCGGTTTGAGCAAATACTCGATCACGCCGTTTCGGATGGCCTGACGGGCGAACTCAAAATCGGCGTAACCGGTGAGCAGGATCACGGCGCAGTCGCTGCCCAGACCGCGAATCCTTTCGGCCAGCTGCAGCCCCGTCAGGCCAGGCATCCGAATGTCCGAGATGACCACATCTGGCCGTTCTGCGATAAACAGCTCCAGCGCGGCCTGCCCATTTTCGGCGGCGAACACTTTCCCGACGCCATGGTCAGACCAGCGGACGCCTTCCACCAGACCCAGCCGAATTTGGCGCTCGTCGTCGACGATCAACAGCTTTTTCACAGGCGTGGTGTCCATGCGCCTTACCCACCTG
The DNA here is from genome assembly GCA_031549325.1 of Eubacteriales bacterium. Lineage (GTDB taxonomy): Bacteria > Bacillota > Clostridia > Christensenellales > Aristaeellaceae > JAJDGF01. Next base: position 854 of record JAVBQA010000047.1, read on the forward strand.
CCTTTCTCTTGGGAATGGTGACGGATACCTGCGCGCCGCGGCCTGCTTCGCTTTCGAAGCGGATGCCGTAGCCCGCGCCATAACGGATTCTGAGCCGCGCCTGTATGTTTTTGAGAGCCAGCATCTTTTGGGGATTGGCGTTTTCGGAAAGCTCGCGGTGGACCTCCGCCGAGTCCGCGCCGAGCCCGTCATCCTGGACGGACAACACGATGTCACCGTCGTCGTTTTCGAGCACGCGAATCCACATGTGGCCCTGATCTGTCTTTTGTTCCAGACCGTGCAGGATCGCGTTTTCCACCAGCGGCTGCAGCAAGAGCCTTGGACACTCGCATTCGAGAAGCGCGTCAGGGCATTCGAGCGAGAAGGCGATGCGCTCATCGAAGCGAAGCGCTTGCAGGCTAATGTAGCTTTGAAGATGCCGCATCTCCTCGCGGATTGTGGTCACAGAGCCGCCCGCCCCGAGCGAATGACGGAACAGATTTGAGAGCATTTCAATTTGCCTGGCGACCTGGTGGTTCTTGCTGAGCAGCGCGCAGAAGCGGATGGAGTCCAGCGTGTTGTACAGGAAATGGGGGTTGATCTGCGAGGTCAGCGCTTGAAGTTGCGCGTCCTTTTCATGCAGCTGCGCGATATAAACCTTCTCGATCAGCTCGTTGATGCGCTTCTTCATCGCGTCGAAACTTCGCGTCAGGGCCTGCACTTCATCGCCCGGCTGCGGGCGCTCCGGTTGGCCGTCTCCCAGCGTGACCATATTGCGCGTGAGTTGAATGATGGGGCGAATCACGGTGTTTCGAAGCGCCAGATAGAACAGGACGCCAAACACAACGCAGAACAGCACCGCCAAAAGCGTCAGCAATGGCGCCAGCGAGTCGCCTGTGTACAACTCGGAAAGCGGTATGTAATACAAGAGATCCCAGCCCGCGATGGCGATGGGATAGCGAAGCGCGAGGTGGTCGCCTGATGACCCGAAAACCCGCGAATGGCCCGCTTGGGGGATGGCCATGTCCGTGACCTGATCCAGCGGCAGCCCGATCAGGGACTTGTCCTTTGCCGACACCACCCGGCCGCGTTCGTCAGTCAGCAGACACAGCGCATCCGCATACGCGGCGCTGTTGATTTGTGCAAATACCGCCGATTCGTCCGCGCTGTAGCGGAACAGCACCTCAGAGCCTGGCAGGCTGCCCTTGGCTACGCGCAGCACCGAAATCAGCGGCGCAACGCTGTCGACGCGCCGGAACAGTTGATCAGCGGAAAGTTGCGTCAGGGCGAACCTGGGCGTCCAGGAGCTCAGCTCCAGGTGCTTTGGAGGCAACGCCTCAAAGCGCAGCGTTGCCCGCCCCATCTGGAACAGGATGTCGCTATCCGTCGAAACGCAGAGCTGTCCCACAAACGCTCGACGGCTCAACGCGTCGGACATGTTGACCCAAAGCCCGTACCGAAGGCGTTCATAAGCAAGCCGGTTGCCGGTGGCGTAGTGTTTTTCCAGTGCGCGCATGTTCGCCGAGGACATCGCCTTCAGGCAGTAGTCATCCATGTCTGCCAGCAGATACTGTAAAGAGCCGCTCTTTTCCATCAGGCTGAGGTACAGGCTCTCGTCAAACTTGTCCTGATTGTTCCTTGCGTAATTCTGGTATACAAAATAGAAGCTGAGCAAAATCGGCAAGATGATCAGCAACACAAGGCATGTCAGGAATTTCTGGTTGATGGCGAGCTGCCGAAACCATTTCAAGGAGCAGACCTCCGCAACTTAATTGGACAAATAATTCTACCACAATGCCCGCGATTTTGCCAGATCATAGTTTTGTGGATGAAATCATAGATTTCACAGATTGTGAGAGCTGCAACGTTCTGGTATGCTTGGGACACAGAGTTTAACGGACATTTTATGATTCCGTTGGGCGAAAATGAAGAAAGCGGGGGACTGGCGATGAAGAGGATGGTTTGTTTCGCATTGGCACTGTTGTTGGGTTTGAGCATGTGTTCCGGCGCGCTGGCGGAGAAAACCGCCATGAAGTTCTACGGACTCATTCTTGAGTATCCATTCAGCCAGGGGCAGGTGGACAGAATGGCCGAAAAACTAGCCGACAAGTACGACATCGAGCAGATCCCGGTGGACTGGGGCAACCTGGACACGGTCATTCGCACAGGCATCGCATCCGGCAGCCCTTGCGACGTGTATTGCTACTGGCCGCAGGCCATGGCTACTTTCGTGGACGCCGGACAGGCGCTGGATTTGACGCCCTATCTGGAGGCAAACGGCGGCGAGTGGAAAAACAGCTTTGTACCGGCGCAGCTGGACACCGGTTTGTTCGACGGCAAGTACTACGCCGTGCCGCTGGACGGCCTGTACCAGATGGCGATGATCAACACCCAGATCTTCAAGGACGCGGGCGTTGAAGTGAAGGAAACATGGACCTGGGACGAGTTCAAGGACGCTTGCGAGAAGATCAAAGCCATCGGCAAGCACCCCTTCGCGCTGGGCAACCAGGGTTTGGACTGGGTCTGGAAAAATGTGCTGGCCAGCAGGTTCATCTCGGAAGGCCGCTATGACCAGTTCCTTTCGTACGACATTGCCAAAGACGACGAGGCGCTGAGCTACCTGCTCGACCTGTTCAAGGAACTCAACGACAAGGGATACTGGTATCCCGGCCAGGGCGGCGTCAACATCCAGCGCGACGAAGCGCGCGCCAGTTTTGTCAAAGGCGACACCGCGATTCTGTTTGAGATGAGCTCGCTGTTTGCCGGCATTCAGGCGGAGTGCGACTTCGAGATCGCCCCGGTTTGCTGGCCGCGCGCCGGCGAAGTCACCGTCAACATGGGCGGCACCGACGGCTATTTCATTCCCGCCAACGTCAAAAATCCTGATGCCGCCGTGGAGCTGCTCAAGGTTTTGCTGGACAAGGAGTCCATGGCGATGATGGTGCCCGACGCAATGCCCGCTGGCGCCGGCATCGAGATTTCCGATCCCACGCTGAGCAAGCTTGTGGAACTCTCCCAATACATGCAGTCGACCAGCCCCGCCAATCCCGAGCTCACCACTTTCCTCAAAACCAGCTTTGTGGCCGACTACGTGCTCGGCACGTCTGGCAAAGAGGATCTGCTCGATGAGTACGAGACCCTGCGTCTGGCAGCCAAGGGCTGATTCCATCATCCATAGCCAATGGGGCGGACAACATCGTCCGCCCCATTTCAAAATGCGCAAAGAAGGTGAACATCAATGGCTCAGCAGGCGATTCTGGGTGCGCGCCGGGCAAGAAAAATCCAATCGGGCAAGCGCCGCATCGGGCTGTTGTTTTTGCTGCCCTCCATACTGCTGATCGTGTTTTCCAATCTGATTCCCTTCGTCTGGAACACGATCTTGAGTTTCCAATCCTGGGATGGTTACGGCCCGATCGAATGGGTCGGGTTCTCGAATTTTGCGAAAGTAATCAGCGAAAAGAACTTCTGGCTCTCCACGCAAAACAGCCTGACGCTGGGCGTGTTTTCGTCGCTGATCACGGTGCTCTTGGGCGTGGTGCTGGCGTTTTGTGTGTTCCGCTTTCAGGTGCGCGAGGGCGGTGCGTATCGGCTTGTGCTGTTCATGCCATACCTGCTGCCAATGTCGGTCATCGGGCTGATGTTCACGTTCATGCTAAACTATGAGTATGGCGTGTTGAACGAAATCCTGCGCTTTCTTGGGCTTGGGGCGCTCGCAAAGCCATGGCTTGCCGACGCGAAGGCGGTCATGCCCGTGCTGATTCTGATCAGAGGCTGGAAGGGACTGGGCATGACGATGCTTCTGTGCATAGCGGCCATGCAGGCGATCCCGGTTTCGCTGTTTGAATCGGCGCGCCTGGATGGCGCAAGCCTGATGAAGACGTATCTGAGAATCGTGATCCCGTTGATCTTGCCGGTCATCGCGCTGAGCCTTCTGAACACATTGATGGGCTCGTTCAAGGCATACGACGTGGTCAAGATCATGACAAACGGAGGCCCTGGACGCGCCAGCTACGTGGTGCCCATGCTGATGATGGATCACGCCTTCAAGTACAACAAGTTCGGGTATGCGGCCTCAATGGGGTCGGTGTTCACATTGATTGTGCTCGCCGTGATTGCCCTTGCCAATCTGCTGATCAGGAGCGAAAAATATGAATACTAAGCAGTCCGTTCGGGAAAAGCAAACAGGGCTTTTTGCCAGCAGGTTGATCGTATGGATTTTTCTGCTCATCACCGTGTATCCGATCCTGTTTGTGGTGCTGACCTCGCTCAAATCCACGAAGGACTTCTACACCAACGCGTTCGGACTGCCCAAGGTGTGGATGTTTGTAAACTACGCGGAGGCCTGGAACGCCGCGCACATAGGGCAATACTTCGCGAACACCACGGTCGTCTCTGTTCTGACCACGCTGATGGTGCTGTTTCTGTCGTGCCTGGCGGGGTATGCGCTGGCGAGGCTTGAGATTCCTCGCGCGGACCTGATTGTGCTGTTGATGATGGGCGTGACGCTTTTGCCCAGCGAATCGGTGATCATGCCGATGTACCTGACGATCTCCAGGATGCGGCTGATCGGCACCTTGGCTTCGCTGATAGTTCCTTATGTGGGCTGGTGGCTGCCCACGAACATATTCATCATGCGCAATTTCTTTGCCACTACGCCTGGCGAGCTGTTGGAATCGGCGCGCGTGGATGGCGCGAGCGAGATGACCGTGTTTTTGCGCATCCTGGCGCCGCTGATGGTGCCCGCGATCGGTACCTGCACGGTGATTTGTTTTTCTGGCATTTGGGGCGAGCTTTTGTGGGCGTCCGTGGTGCTGAGCACAACTTCCTTGCGCACGCTGAGCCTGGGCATCCTGGCTTTCCAGGGGCAGTTCTCTACCAACTGGGGGCTGCTGTCGGCCGCCGTCTGCGTGGTGCTGCTGCCCATCCTGGCGCTGTTCATCGCTTTTCAGAAGTATTTTGTGCAGGGGCTGACGACCGGCGCGGTCAAGGGATAGCCGCGTGCGGTCAGCAGTCGACGGAAAAACGCCCCGCACATAAATGCGCGGGGCGTGTGATCGTGAGGCTGTGCTGAGTCTACATGTCAAACCAGCATATCTGCATGGGCTCAAGCTCCAGCGCAAAGCTGGTTCCATCGCCCTTATGCACCCGCGTATTCTGCGGAACATCGGTGTTGTTGAGCACAGCGAACCGTCCGGCATCAGGATAGGCCGAGCACTCGGTGGCCGGGTTTTCGCTGAACCAGCGGTACAACTGCTCCTCCTGGCCCGCCGCCCAGAAGATCGAGCGCATCAGCAGCCGCGCGCTGGCGTGAGAAATGGGCAATCCCGCGATGTAGACGGCGCGCCCATTGCCGAATGATTGGCACGCCACGCGCGTGCAGCCCGCCTCGGAAACCACCAGATTCTGCGCGGTTTTGGCGTACACATCATCCACGCACGCGCCGAAATCCCAAGCGTCGGGCGCGTCGGCGGTGATGAAGTGGGGAATGGGCGCGCTTGGGTATTTGTCGTAACTCAGGCTCAGCGAGCGCTCCTTTTCAACGCCCAGCACATCTGCCAACTGGAAGAACAGATCCTGATTCGCGCAAGCGCTGGGCTCGCCGATACCGATCAGCGCGCCGCCCCTTGCCACGAACGCGCGCACCGCGCTGGTGAGCGCGGGATCCTTCCAAAGCGCGCCGCCGCTAAACGCCGTGCCCTCGGGTCCCGCATTCAAAAGCACATCGACGCCCTCGGGCACGCCGCGCGTGACATCTTCAAACGAGAGGAAGACAACGTCCACGGCCATGCCGCTCAGCGATTCCAGAATGCCGGCGTAAATTTGTGTTTGCTTGAACACATAGGTGTGCTTGGACATGAACAGCTGCCAGCGCCGAAGCGAGCCCCAGGCGCTGAGAATCCCGATTTTGAAGCGCGGCGTATAGGGTTTGGAGCCGCCGATGTTGTCATAAAGCGCGCGGAACTCGTCGCAGATTTCTGCGGCTCTTTGCACAAAATCCGGGAATTTCAGCGCGAGGGAAGGATATCCGCCAAATCCGATTCTGTCCACCGGGTTGCGCATCATCGCGCGGCGGCTGTCCATCCAGAACCGGTTCAGCGGTGTGACGGGATCACCGCCCTCGTGGAAGGTGTCGGGAAAAAAGTAAGGCAGGAATCGGCCCTCGCGGTATTTGACGCCCGGAATGTCGGCGATCATGCGAAGCCCGGCGCCGCAGTCCACCGAACCCACAACGGCGTCCAAACCGATATCTGCGAAGTATTTGCCATAAGGCTCGGTGCCGATGTAGTTGTCGCCCAAAAACATCATGGCCTCGCGCTGGTGCTTGTGACAGATCTCCACCATCTCGCGCGCCGCGTCGGCGACGAAGCGCTGCACAAAGTCAATGTACTCCATGTACTCGGCGCTAGGCGCGCGAAACGAACTGTTGTAATAGCCCGCGTCCACGAACACCTCCGGGCGGGGTCGATAGCCTTTGTGCTGCTCAAACAGCAGCAGCATATCGGCACTCACCGACTGGCCGTACCCGAACCAGTCCATAAATTTCTCGCGCCGGTCAGCGCCGTACACCAGGGTGAAATGATAGAAGAACGTGGTGAAGCGGATCACGTTGGGATCCTTGTTCTCGAGAAGCCAGCTCTCGAAGTAATCCATCATCCGCCTGCGCGTTTCCGGTTGGACGGGATTGTAGGGCTGCGCGTGGGGCACGTCGTCGCCCCAGTTGTTGACCAGGTGATTGTACATCTGGGTTGGATCCCAGGTTTGCCAGCACAGAAAGCTCACCGTATAACGATGGAACGGATGGCATCCATGGATCGTCACTGTACCTGTGGTTGCGTCAAACGACCAGCGCTCACCCGGGACGATCTCGCCGCTGCTGCGGTCGATAACCTCCCACCAGTCCTTGGGATCGCGCTCGGTGACAATTTTCAGCTGCTGATCGAAATAGCCGGACAGGATGTCGATGCAAAGAGTGCTGCCCTCGGCGTGGCGCGGCTCGCTCATCAGATACATCTGCTGTAGCGATTCGGGATGCGCGCGGGTGTACTCGATGTCTTGGCGAACCGGGAAAAACGTGGCATATACCTTTTCGACTTTGCTTGACAATGCTTTGGAAAGCCTGGTGCCGTCGCTGTTGCGAATCGCGTCGGCCTTCCAGAGTTCGATGAGCGTGAGTAGTTGCTGGTCGATGTTCTCCTCGATGGGCAAGGTGACGCGTCCGATTGTGCTCATGTTTTGTGTTGCTCCTTCCTGGCGTTGCGGCTCCCATTGTATGGCATCTGAGAACAGGGTGTCAACCACAAACTTGAAAGATTGATCGTCTGGCCGGCTTGCCGCGACGAGTGCGCAGCCCAGACAAAAGGAGATTCTCCATGAAGGCCAGGGTTCACATCCGAAAGAGCATCTTTATGAGGCTGGTACTCAGCCTGTCGCTGGTGACGATCCTCTCGATTGCACTGGTGAGCTTTGTGCTGTACAAAAACGCCGCGCGCCAGTTCGAACGAACCTTTTTCGACTACAATGCCCACATCCTGGACGGGGCGATGCGGGATTTCGAGAATTACCTGGAGGAGCTAAGCGACTTTTCTCTGAACATCCGGCAGGACGAGGCGCTGCTGGATTCGTTGGCCGGGGGCGACTTTTCCATCGGCATATCGGCCGACAAGCTCAGCCTTTTGAACGCCGGCCGGCGAAATCTGGGGATCCGGCGCGTTGAGTACTATATTCCCAGCGTCGACATGGCCTTTCGCATCGATGACGAGCACATTTCCATCCAGGGTGTAAGCTACAAAGACCAGCCGTGGTTTTCCGGCATCGCCGAAGACAAAAAGCTGCGGTACGTGTCTCCCGGGTACCAGGAGCAAGGCGTGTTTTTCAGCTATTTCCGCAGCTTGATCGACTTTGGAAAAGGAGATAGGCGCGCGTTGATCGTGCGGCTGGATGTGGATCCGGAGGTTGCCCGCAAAGTGGTGGCGCTCACGCACCTTGCCGATGGAGAAATGCTGTTCTTTTTCGAGCAGCGCGGCAACTTGCTGTTTGGCAACCAGCCCTCGTTTTTGATTCGCGAAACCCGCGGATTCCTGACGGGGGATGAGGCGCGCTTCTCTTACCGGGGCAAGGAGTATCTGCGCACCGCGTCGCGGTCTTCGGACGGCGACTTTCTGATGGTCAAGGTCGTGCCGGTCGCCAGGTTTTTTGACCAGATGCGGCCCGTGCTCCTCGCGTCCATCGGCATCGCGCTGTTCTTCATCATCCTGTCGATCGCGCTGAGCTTTGTCGCCATTCAGCGCATCACGGGCAGCGTGTATCGCTTGGTGAACCAGATTGAGAAACTGCCCGAAGGCGAGCTTTCGCTGCCCGGGGGCAACGATGAGATCGGCGCCATCGCGGGCAAGCTCGGCGAGATGAATCTGCGCATCAAGCAGCATGTGAACACCGAACGCATGCTGGTGCTGTCCGAGCAAAAGGCGCTGCAAAAGGCACTGGAGGCGCGCGTCAACCCGCATTTCCTGTACAATTCGCTGCAAGCGATCTCCGGCAAGGCGCTGTCTTCCGGCGACAACGAAGTGGTCTCCATGATCGAGGCGCTGTCCAGGACCTACCGCTATGTGCTGGGCAATGAGAAGAGCGCCGCGCTGATGGACGAGCTCGAGAACGTGCAAAACTATATCACCGTGAGCAGGCTGCGCTTTGGCGACAGGCTCCGTTTGTCACTGGACGTGGACGACATGGCGCTGGAGGACACGCTGCCCCGGCTATGTCTGCAGGTGATCGTCGAAAATTCCGTGAAATATGCGCTGGAGCAAAACGGCGAGCCGGTGCACATCCGCGTGTCCGCCAAGCGCAGAAACGAGTATTTGGATTTGGTGGTTGAAGACGACGGCGTGGGCATGGACGCAGCGCCGCTTGCCAGTCTCATTGAGCGGATTGAGCGCGCGGACTACCTGGCTGAGGATGAAAAGTCGACCGGACTGATCAGCCTGTACGGGCGGCTTCGGCTGTTTGACCCTGAAGTAAAGTTCAAGATTGAAAGCGAAAAAGGCGCGTTTTTCCGGGTGTCGATTTCGCTTTCAATGCTGTGAGGTGGAGGTGACAAATGCTGACGCTGTTGCTGGTGGACGATGAGAAGCACGTGCGCGATGCGATTCGCCAGATGTGCGATTTTCCGGCGCTTGGGATCACGCGCGTGCTGGAGGCGGAGAATGGGCAGGACGCGCTGCGGTTGATCCTTCGTGAACGGCCGCAGATCGTGATCACCGACATGAAAATGCCGCTGGTAAGCGGTGCGCAGATGCTTCGCATGGCGCGCGACGCCGGGTTTTCCGGGCAGGTGATCGTCCTGTCCGGATTCAAGGACTTTGAGTACACGCGCGAAGGGATACGCACGGGCGCCCTGGATTACCTGCTCAAACCCATCAACCGCGGCGAGCTGAACGATACGCTGAAAAAGGCGGTGGAAAGCGTGTCGGGCATCGCGCAGCAGCCGTCGTTTTTGGATGAGATGAAAACCTATGTTGACGCGCACTACGCAGAAGAGATCAGCCTGGAATTGTTCGCAAAGAAGTATTTTCTCTCCAAGGAGTACATTCTGCGCAGGTTTAAGGAGAAGTACGGCATCGGCGTGTACGAATACGTGATGACGGTGCGCATGAACGAAGCGAGGAGAAGGCTTCTCGAAACCGATCTGCAGATTCAGGAAATCGCTTATCAGGTGGGATTCAATGACAGCCACTATTTTAGCAAGGTGTTCAGGAACCGGTTTGGAATGACCCCCAAAGAGGCGCGCAAGCCGGGAGGAGACAGGCCATGAAGAAGGCGCTCTGCTGGTTTGGCGTGGTTTTGACCCTGGCGCTGATCGCGGCGTGGCTGTGGTTCACGATGCCGGACGGAAATTTGAATGCGCAACCGCGCGCCTGCGCGCGCGTGCGCCCGGGTCCCGCAATCACGTGGCTGGACGCCAACACATACGTCCAGCAGGAGATCGATGGGTTGCTTTCCGGCTGGGCCAAACAAAACGCCATCCCTGTGCGCGCCGAGCACATAGCCGTCGGCTATGACGCCGCGTTGAAAACGCGCATCAACAAGGGGGAGATCCCCGACGTGTGGGTCAACCGCGCGGGGGCGGACAATGGTGCGTTCGCGCCCTACAGTTTCGATTGGACGGGCGAGCCGATACTGGATCGGTTTGATCGCACCAGCCTGGAGCAATGCATGTTTGACGGCCGGGTGGTCGGGCTCCCGTGGTCGCGGGAGGCCTACGGAATCGTGTACAACAAGCGCATGCTGAAAAACGCGGGGATTGAGGGTGTGCCGCGCACGCTGTCGGAGTTGGAAGCGGCCTGCCAGGCGCTGGTTGCGCATGGCGTTACGCCCTTTGTCAATGGGTATAAAGAGGCGTGGATGCTCGGCGCGTTGGTTTCCCAGTTCTCACGGGACGACGGAACGAGCGGCGAACTGTTCCGCTACCTGGATTTGAGCATGCGTTATGGCCAGGATCGGCCCCTTGAAACCGATTGGCGCGCGTGCGCCTATAGCCTCGCCAAGGGTGAGGCGGCCATGAGCTACCTGGGGGACTGGTGTGAGGAGTCGATCAAAAAAACGAACCCTTATGTGGACATAGGCTTTTTGCCGCTGCCGACATCGGAAGACCCAGAAGACGCGCGCCTGGTTTCGTCGATCTCATGGGTGCTGAAACTGGACAGGAGCAGCCCGGAGCTTGCCTCGGCCAAGGCGCTTGTGGAGCGCGCTGTCGAGAGCGGCATAGCAGACGGTCGGGATGGCGCGCTTGACGCGGATACGATGCGGGCGTTTGACGAGGGGCGCGTGAGCGGTTGGAACCAGAGAGGGTGGCCAAGCGGGTTTGAAACCAGATGCGCCAGGGCGCTCATGGATTACCTGGCTGGGAACGCCGACGAGGCGCAAACCCTGGAGGCGCTTGGCGAACCCTCGGGAGTGTTAACAAAATCATTGAAAGAATAGCGGCGCTGATGTGGAATCCGTACAGGAATGTACACCTATTGTTCAACATGTTCCATTTATTTTTTGCGTTCATGACGATATTCTTATGGAGAGGAACATCCACTATTTTGAGGAGGGACTAAGATGAAGAAAATCCTTTCGGTGGTTCTGGCCCTTTCCCTGATGCTGGGCAGCGTAGCCTTTGCGGCGGCTGCGGAGCCGGCGGCGCTCGAGCCCGTCACCCTGATTTGGTACTTCCCTGGCGCGTGGCCGGCGCCCGACCAGGATCTCGTGTTCGCCGAAGTCAACAAGATGGTGCAGGAAAAGATCAATGCCACGATCGACTTTCGGCCGCTGACCTACGCCGACTACAATGAGAAGATGTCCACCGTCATCACCGCCGGCGACGACTGGGATATCTGCTTCTCCGCGAACTGGCTTTTGAACTACGGCCTGTATGCCGGCAAGGGCGCGTTCAAGGACATCACGGACATGCTGCCCGAGTATATGCCCATGACCTACAAACAGGTGCCCCAGGATTTCTGGAACGCCGCCAAGATCAAAGGCCGCAATTATTCCGTCATCAACGAGCAGATCTCCGCGCGCATCGCGGATGTCACCGTGCCCACCGAGTTCCTGACCGAGACTGGCTACGATCTCGCCAAGGATTTCGTGCCCGGCGACATCACCTCGCTGGATCCCTTCCTCGCCAAGATGCATGAGAAGTATCCCGACAAGTACTTCCTGACCGACATCTCCAACCAGCAGGAGTATCTGCAGCAGGAGTGGCTCAACGGCTTCCTGACTCCGGGCGCGATCGACGTGACTGCGGGCAACACCACCGTCATCAATCAGTTCAAGTCCGACGCGTTCAAAAAGCTGATCGCCGACCTGCGCGGCTTCCGCGAGAAGGGCTATATGGACGAGAACCGCCGCATCACCATCCCCACCGGCGGCGAAGGCCGCGAGGAGTCCAAGGCCAAGCTGCAGACCGTCGCCATGAACGGAACCTACAAGCCGGGCGTAGACCTGATCACCGCCGACATGCTGGGCTTCCCCTGCACCGTCATCCCCTCGGGCAAACCGCTGCTGACCACCGGCGGCATCATCGCCACCATGATGGTAGTGAACCAGAACAGCAAGAACCCGGAGCGCGCGCTGCAGTTCCTGGAGCTGCTGAATGCCAACACCGAGGGCACCCCGCACAACCGCTTCTATGACACCCTCACCAACGGCATTGAGGGAACCCACTTCACCTACACCGACGACGGCCACATCCAAAAGACCCAGCAGGGCATCGACAAGTACAACATCGTGCTGGACTGGATGTTCGCCTCCAACTTCCAGGTGACCCCGGCGGTCGGCATGGACCTGAACATCTGGGACGAAACCCGCAAGATGAACGCCGAGGCCGCCACCTCGCCGCTGTGCGGATTCCTGTTCGACGCCGAGCCGGTGAAGAGCGAGGCGGGCGCCTGCTCCGCCGTGCTGCAGGAGTATCAGAAGCAGTTCGAGCTGGGCATGGTCAGCGAAGAGGACTATCAGAAGTTCCTTGACAAGCTGGACAAGGCCGGCGCGGATACCATCATCGCCGAGATGCAGAAGCAGGTGGACGCCTGGCTGGCCACCAAATAACCCATCGAGACACGATTTGACGCGCGGGTTTCTCCGGCACTCGCCGGGGGAACCCGCCCTGTTGTACGTAAACCGTCGGGAGGTGCATCCCCATGACCCGTGCAAAGCCCTCGAGGCTGCAATCCATCCGAACCCGCCAGCTGTTCATCCTGGCGCTGCCCGCGATTCTTTTGATTTTTGTGTTTGCCTACCTGCCGATGGCGGGCATCTTTGTGGCGTTCAAAAACATCAACTATGTAGATGGCATCTTTAAGAGCCCTTGGAACGGGCTTGCAAACTTCCGCTTCTTCTTTGAAAACGACGCGTGGTCGGTCACCCGCAACACGCTGTTCTACAATGCGGCGTTCATCGTGATCGGCACGGTGTTCGCGCTGATGTTCGCGCTGATGCTCAACGAGATCAAGAGCCGGTTGGCGATCAAGACCTACCAGACGATCTTCTTTTTCCCGTACTTCTTCTCCTGGGTCATTGTGACCTACATGGTGTATTCCTTCCTGTCGCCGGGCGGCATCCTGCCCACCGCGTTTGGCGAACAGCTCAAGGCCACGTTTGGCATCGACATCAAGGCGTTTTACACCACCGCCAAGTGGTGGCCCGGTTTTCTGATCTTTCTGAATACTTGGAAGACCGTGGGCTACAACAGCGTGCTGTTTTACGCCGGGATCATGGGCATTTCAGGCGATTATTACGAGGCCGCCGCGATTGACGGCGCGAACAAGCTGCAGATGGTGAAATCCATCACGCTGCCGCTTCTGACGCCGCTGGTGTCGATCATGACGCTGCTGGCGATCGGCGGCATCTTCCGCGCGGATTTCGGCCTGTTCTACTTTGTGCCCAGGCAGGTCGGGCTGCTGTTTGAGGCCACGTCGGTCATCGATACCCACGTGTACCGGATGCTCAAACAGACCGGCGACATCGGCATGTCGGCGGCTGTCGGACTCTACCAATCGGTGATGTGCCTGGTCGTGGTGCTGATTTCCAACTACGTCGTCAAGCGCATCGAGCCGGAGAACAGCGCTTTTTAGCGGAAAGGAGAGGGATTCGAACATGGAAACCAATGCCAGTAAGCTCGGAAGAGTCCTGATCCACGCGCTGATGATCGCGTTCTGCGTGCTGTGCGTGGTGCCCCTGATTTCGGTCGTGTCGATTTCGATGAGCAACGAAGCCGACATCGCCAAGAACGGCTACACGCTGTTTCCGCGCGTGTTTGACTTCACCAGCTACATCTACGTGCTCAATGACCCCACGATGATCAAGAACAGCTATATCGTGTCGGTGGCGATTACCTTTGTGGGCACCGCGCTGTCGCTGATTCTGACGGCGGGCATATCCTACGCGCTGTCTCGCTCCGATTTTAAGCACCGCAACAAGATCAGCTTTTATCTGTTCTTCACGATGCTGTTTTCGGGCGGATTGGTGCCCTGGTACATGCTGATCTCGCAATACCTCGGCATGAAAAACACGATCTGGGCGCTGATCGTGCCGTATCTGATCACGCCGTGGTTCGTGCTGGTCCTCAGGACGTTCATGCAGAAGATCCCGATGGAGGTCATCGAGAGCTGCATGCTGGATGGCGCCAGCGAATACCGCACATTCTTCCAGATCATCCTGCCATTGTCGAAGCCGGGGCTGGCCACGGTGGCGCTGTTCATCCTGCTCAGGTACTGGAACGACTGGTGGCTGGCGATGCTGTTCATCGAAAAAGAGGTGTTGGTGCCGCTGCAATATATGCTGTACCGCATGATGAAGAACATCGAGTTTTTGACCAATTCCACCAACCAGATGCCTGCCGGGCTGCAAGTCGCGGCGCTGCCCAAGGAATCCGCGCGCATGGCGATGGCGGTGCTCGCGGCAGGTCCGATGCTTCTGATTTTTCCGTTTTTCCAGAAATACTTCGTCAAGGGGCTGACGGTCGGCGCGGTGAAAGGCTAATTGCCGCCAAGGCGCTGAATGGAATCCAAGGAGCCCCCGTGTTTGTTGAAAGTAGAGGTGCGCTTGCATGATGAAACAACCGGTGCGCGTGGCGATCGCGGGACTTGGCAACCGGGGACGCGAAACCTACGCGAATTACCAGAAGCTGTTTCCGGATGAGATGCGAATTGTTGCGGTGGCGGACACCGATCCGACGCGCGTTCAGGAGGCGGCGCGGACGTTTGGCCTTGGGGAAGGCGCGCTGTTTGATTCCGCTTCGGCGCTGCTCGCGGGGGAGCGATTGGCAGACATCCTGTTTGTCTGCGTTCCGGACAGGCTCCACGAAGAGGTTGCGGTGCCCGCGCTTGAAAAGGGATATCATCTGCTGCTCGAAAAGCCGATCGCTCCCGGTCTTGCGAGCTGCCGCAAAATCCTGGAGGCCGCGCAGCGGAGCGGGCGGCATGTGCTGGTGTGCCATGTGCTTCGCTACACGCCTTTCTATTGCGAAATCAAGCGCATCCTGGATTCGGGCGAGTTGGGCGAGCTTGTGACGGCGCATCAGATCGAGAATGTGGGTTATTACCACATGGCCCACAGCTTTGTGCGCGGCAATTGGCGAAGCGCGGAAGCGTCCAGCCCGATGATCCTGCAAAAATGCTGCCATGACCTGGACATTCTGCTTTGGCTGATGGGCAAGCGCCCGTCCCGCGTCAGCTCGTTTGGGGATCTGTTCCTTTTCAGGCCGGAAAAGGCTCCGAAGGGCGCGAGTACACGCTGCCTGTCGGACTGCGAGGCCAAGGAAGGGTGCGTTTTTGATGCGGAGAAGATCTACATCACCGACGAGCTGACCGGCATTCGGAGCAGCAAGATCGACTGGCCCTGTTCGGTGTTGACGCCCATCCGCACGGAGGACGCGGTGTATCAGGCGCTGCGCGAAGGCCCGTATGGACGCTGCGTGTACCACTCGGACAACGACGTCGTCGATCATCAGGTGGTGAACATCTTGCTTGAAGATGGGGCAACCGTCAGCCTGACGATGTCCGGGCTGACCAGCCGGCAATACCGGGCGCTCAAGATCATGGGCACGAAGGCCGATTTGGAAGCGGACATGGGCGAGAACTGGATCCGCGTAACGCCCTTTGGGGGTGAGACGCGCGAAATCGACGTGACAAAGCTGTCGGATGATTTTTCCGGGCATGGCGGCGGCGACAACCGGATGATCAAGGAATTGCTTGCGTTGGTGCGCGGTGAGGCGCCGGGGAATGCGATGTCCTCCGTCGAAAACTCAATGGACAGCCATTTTGCCGCGTTCGCGGCCGAGCGCTCCAGGCTGAACGGCGGCGAAAGCATCACAATTGGGGAATAGGTGGGAGAATTCATGCGGTATACTGCGGAACGACTTTCACAGATACGCTTCCCGCTCGGCGGGATCGGAAGCGGTTGCATCTCCTTGGCGGGAAACGGCGCGCTGGTGGATTTTGAAGTGTTCAACAACCCCAATAAGCGCAGCCTGAACGGCTATTCCGGCTTTGCCATTCGCGCCGAGCGCGACGGCAAGGTGCTGGACGCGCGCGTACTGCAGACCGATTTTCCAGCGCCCTATATGGGCGAGCATCTCCGCAACGCGCCGCTGCACAGCGGTTATGGGTTCGGCCCGTCTGGAAAGACGCTGGCCGGGCTGCGGCATTTCTCAGGCTTGGAGTTTATCGGGGAGTTTCCAACGGCCACCCTCAGATTTCAGGACGACTCCTTTCCGGGGTTGGTGCGCATGGAGGCGACCAGTCCGTTCATTCCGCTGATGCACGACGACTCCAGTCTGCCTGTCGCGATGTTCGAAATCACGGTCGAGAACAATTCGGATGAAGACGTGGAATATACGCTATATTCGTTTTTGAGCAATCCGTTTGTGGCGGGCGTTTCCCAGAATCGCGCGGTTAACGGCGGGGTCGTGCTTGGCTGCGACGAGGCGTGTGCGTTGCCGAAGGAAGACCGCGGCGAGCTGTGCATTCTGAGCGATGCGCCCGGGGCGCGCACGCAAACCCATTGGTACCGGGGCGGATGGTGCGACGGAATCGAGATGTTCGTGCGCGATCTTTATGCGTCTGGACCGCTGAAGCCACGGGATTACGGCGCCGAGCCCCATCCCACGGGGTCCCTGTTTGATGCGGCTACTGTTGCGGTGCAGCTGGCTCTGGGGAAGGGTGCGAGCGGAAAGGCGAAGTTTCTGATCAGCTGGAGCTTTCCGCTGCGCGGCAACACGTGGAACCCGGCGTCGGATGGTCCAAAGACGCTGTGGAAGAACCATTACGCCACGCGTTTTGGCGGCGCGTTCCTGAGCGCGCGCTATGCCATGAACGAATGGGATCGGCTGATTTCGGGCACGCGCATGTTCAAAGAGGCGCTGCACGGCTCGACGCTGCCCGAAGAAGCGATTGACGCCATCAGCGCCAACCTGAGCGTTTTGCGGTCGCCAACGGTGATGCGGTTGCCGGACGGCTCGCTGTACGGGTTTGAGGGCTGTATAGAGGACACGGGATGCTGCGAAGGCAGCTGCACCCATGTTTGGAATTACCAGTACGCGCTGCCCATGCTGTTTCCGGCGTTGGAGCGCTCGATGCGCGAGCTGGACTATCGGCACAATCAGCGCGAGGATGGGCGCATGAGCTTTCGGCTGATGCTCCCGCTCGGGCGCGAGCGCATGGATTTCCGCGCCTGTGTGGACGGCCAGATGGGCGGCGTGATCAAGACCTATCGCGAATTCAAGCTGTGCGGGGATGTGGATTGGCTGCGCGCGCTCTGGCCAAGCGTCAAGCGCAGCCTGGAATACGCCTGGGCGCCCACTAATGAAGATCAGTGGGATCCCGCCGCGTCCGGAGTGATTACGGGCAGGCAGCATCACACGCTGGATATGGAACTGTTCGGCCCAAACGCCTGGCTGCAGGGCTTCTATCTGGCTGCTTTGGCCGCTGCGGCGGAAATGTCTGATGTGCTCGGTGAAGCGGAGGATGCCGGGCGATACCGCGAACTGTTTGCCAGGGGGTACGCCTACACGGATCAGAATCTGTTCCAGGGCGAGCACTTCGTTCAGGCGGCGGATCTGGCCGACGGCTCGGTTTTGCAGCGGTACCGCGGCCAGTCTGAAGCCGACGACATGATGCTGGATTCCTACTGGAATGCCGAGGCGGGGCAGCTGAAATACCAGATCGGGCAGGGTTGCGCGATCGATCAAGTGGTGGCAGGCTGGCATGCCCGGCTCTGTTCGCTTCCGCGCGTATTTGATGAGGCAAAGGAGAAGTCCGCGCTCCGGGCGCTGTACGAAAACAATTTCGTCCGCATGCGCGACATCGACAACACCTGGCGCAATTACGCGCTCAACGACGAGCGCGGGCTCGTGATCTGCACCTGGCCGGAGGGTGCGTCAAAACCCGCCGTACCGCTGACCTATGCCAGCGAGTGCATGACGGGCTTTGAGTACCAGGCGGCTTGCCACATGATCCTCTCAGGGTTGGTCGACGAGGGGCTGAGCGTGGTGCGCGCGGTGCGGGACCGCTACGACGGCGAAAAGCGGAATCCCTGGAACGAGATCGAATGCGGAAGCAACTACGCCCGCTCCATGGCGAGTTACAGTCTGCTGCTGGCCCTCAGCGGGTTCTCCTTTGATCTGTACAGGGGGCGCATCGGATTTGATCCGGTCTTCACCGATCGTCCGTTTCGTTGCTTCTTCAGCGCGGGCAGCGGATGGGGGGAGGTTTTGATCGATCGGGATCGACTTGAACTCCATGTCCTGCACGGTGAGCTTTTGCTTTCGAGGCTCGGCTGTCCCGGCGTCGCGCGCGAAGCGACGATTGGGGGCTCTGGCTGTTCCTTCTGCACTGAGGCCAAAGACATTGTGTTTGCGCAGCCCGTGAGCATCCGTCCGGGCAGCCCGCTGGCAGTTTTGCTTGGCTAACCGCGTGCTCCGCGAATGGGTTTCGGAGCGGGACAAAAATCGACAGACCATGATCGTACATTCGTTGAATGCGCGATGGAAAAATTGCCACCGGACCATCGGTCCGGTGGCAATTTTTATCAGCTTGGCGGCAGTCGATGAGAAGGGGCTGGCGTTCTGTTTGCCCGTGATCCGGTTTCGCGGCCCCCGTTCGCAATTGCCAGCGCAGCAAAGAATGGATTTTGCGCACTGGAAAAGATTAACAGCGCCTGCGTGAAAGCCCCCCGGGGAAGAACGAAAAAGCAAATGCTTCACCTCATCTTTTTTGTCTCGCGAAGTGCGATTCGATACTTATCGTCTTTATGGTTTTCAAAATAATGCTGAATGACGCCGTTTTCCCCCGGAATACTGGCGATGTTTCGACGCTGAGTGAGAAAATATGTGCAAAATTGACAGTTGACAGCTGTTAAATGTAATCGCTATAATACAAGAACTAGATATGATGTCATGACCAGTTAGAGGAGCGAATCTACATAGTATACAGATGAGGTGGGCAAAATGATCGACTATCAACTGCCGAAATACTATACCGTCAAGCGGGCGATCATTCAGCACATCGACGACGAGGACTACAGGATCGGAAAGATGATCCCCAGCGAGCGCGAACTGATGCAGGCGTTTGAGGTGAGCAGGATCACGATACGCAAGGCGATTGACGACCTGGAGCGAGAGGGGTATTTGTACCGCGTCCAGGGCAAGGGCACATTCGTCAAAGGGGATCTGAACGGCCAGAACCTGATCTCACTCACCAGCTGCACGCAGGATGTGGAGCGGCTCGGCATGAAACCCAGCCGGCGCGTGCTGAGCAGCGCGGTGATTGCTGCCGACAAAAAACGCCAGCACGCGCTGAACTTGAGGGAAGACGAGCAGGTGTTTCGGTTGGAACGCGTGTTCTACGCTGATGACGAGCCGATCAACTTGACGACCACCCACCTGGCGTACCGCTTTATCGAGGGCATCGAGAGGTTTGACTTCACACAAGAGTCGCTGTACAAGGTGCTTGAAAAGCACTACGGCATCACGATCAAGCGCGCGGTGCGGCGCATTGAGGCGGTCATCGCGCACGGCGAGGTTTCGGAGCTGCTGGTCATGGAGGAGGGCGTGCCATTGCTGCTGTTTCAATGCACGACTTACGGGGATATTAACGGGAGAGAATGCCCGATCGAGACCTTCAAATGTTACTATAGAAGCGACCGGTTCAGCTTCTACATCAACCAGATACGATAGGGCAAGCACCCTTTTCGTAGGATAACAAACGGATAAGGAGAATGGAGAACATGAAGAACTTCACCCGTGCAATGGTTCTGGCTCTGGTCATGGTGGTTATCCTGTCGTTCTCGGTAAGCCCGATGGCGCAGGCAGAGGCGCCCGCGAGGATCGCGGTCGTCTGCTCGGCAGCCGGTCAGAACGACACCGGCTACAACAAGTCGGCCTGCGACAGCATCAAGGAACTGGCGACGGAACTGGGCGTCGAGTACAAGATCGTCGAGCCGACCAACGGCGTCGCCGCCGCGCTCGAAACCCTGGCCGAAGACGGCTATAACCTGATCTTCAACCTGGAATACGACTTCGACGCGCTCGTGAAGGGCGTGGGCGGCGCGGACGCGATCGCGGCGCAGTATCCGGACACCTGGTTTGTGGTTTTTAACGCCGACCCCAACAGGAACGAGGACGGCACGGTCATGCACAAGAACGTGATCTCGGTGCTGTTTGACGTGCACGAAGGCTCCTATCTGTCCGGCTACGCCTATGTGTACATGAACGAGAAGCAGAAGGAGCTGTTTGGTGAAGGCTATAACATGACGCCGGCCGATGCTTCCCGCGCGGTGGGCTTTGTGGGCGGCACGAATTCCGACGGCATCCTGGTTTACTCCTACGGCTTCATGCAGGGCATCGAGCGCGCCTGCGCCGAGCTGAACGTGAACTACGACTACTACGCCAAGTATGATGCCGGTTTCGGCGATCCGGCGCTGGGCGCGACGGTGGCCGGCACGATGTTTGACAACGGCGCGAACGTGGTGTTTGCGGACTGTGGCATGGTGGGCGACGGCATCACCAGCAAGGCCAAGGAAGTCGGCAAGCTGGCGGTCCAGGTGGACGCAAACCTCGACGGCCAGCAGCCTGGCCACGTGATCACCAGCGTGCTGAAGATCACGGGCATCCCGGTGGCCACCATCACCAAGGCGTATGTCGACGGCTCCATCGGCACCATGGACAACCTGCAGAGCTTCAACACCGCGTCGGGCGGCACGGGCATCACCGATATGTCCGAGATCAGCAAGCACGTGAAGGATGCCGCTGCGTTCGAGGAGATCAAGGCCAAGGTGCTCGCCGTGCAGGATGAGATCATCGCGGGCACGCTGAAGATCGTCAACAAGCAGAACGGTGAGGACTTCGATCCCGCCACCGCCTGCCCGCACATCACCGTCAAGTAAGCACCGTTTGAGGTTCCATATCGCCGCCCGCATTGCGCTAACAGCGGTGCGGGCGGCACATCCTTGTTCAGGGTCAAGTGGAAGGGGACTGAAGCAGATTGAGCAAGATCCGTACCGTCGAACTGACCAAGAGATTCGGAGATTTCACAGCCAACGACCACATAAATCTCTCGGTTGAGGCCGAAGAAATCAAGTGTATCGTGGGCGAAAACGGCGCGGGCAAGAGCACGTTGATGAACATGCTCTACGGCGCGCTTCAGCCAACCAGCGGAAAGATCCTGATTGATGAGCGCGAGGTACACTTCAAAAACCCGGAAGACGCCATGCGCGCGGGCATCGGCATGGTGCACCAACATTTCAAGCTGGTACCCAGCCTTACTGTGTATGAAAACATTCTGCTGGGCACGGAGGTGCTCAGGCAGTTTCGCGGGAAAAAGCTGCCGTTCATCGATCGCGCGCGGGAAATCGAGCGCGCGGAAGAGCTGATCAAGCGCTACAATTTCCCGCTGAACCCAACCGAGAAGGTGGAGAATCTCTCGGTGGGCATGCGCCAGCAGATCGAGATACTGAAGATGTTGTACAGGAATGTCAACATCCTGATCCTTGACGAACCCACTGCCGTTTTGACGCCGCAGGAGACCGACCGGCTGATTCTGAACCTGCGGGATCTTCAAAAGGATCACAAGACCATCATCGTCATCACGCACAAGCTGCGCGAGGTGATGCAGGTTTCAGACAGCGTCACCGTCATCAAGCAGGGCAAGGTGGTGGGTGGCGTGCGAACCAAGGACACAAACGAGCGCGAGCTCGCGCAGATGATGGTCGGGCGAGACGTGGTGCTGACTGTGCAGAACGAGGGCGGGGCCGCGGCGAAGCCCGAGGCGCGATACGAGGTTTCGGGCATCGAGACCATCAACGACGACGGCAAGAGCGTGGTGAACGGCGTCAGCTTCCATGTGAATGCCGGCGAGGTGCTGGGCGTGGCGGGCGTGGAGGGCAACGGCCAGAGCGAGCTGGTGAAAGTGCTTACCGGCGTGATGAAATCCACCGCGGGCAGCGTGCGCCTGTGCGGCCGGGATGTGACGAACGCTTGGCCGGATCAGCTGCGCGAGCGGGGGCTCGGGATGATCCCAGAGGATCGCTACGCGCAGGGGCTGTGCCGCGACATGTCGCTGTCCGACAACTGCGCCGCTGGATACACGCGGAAGGTCAGCCGCTTTGGGCTGCTCCGCGCGCGTGCCATCCGGCAGATGCGCGATCGCTACATCGACAAATACGACATCCGCGTGGGCGACCGGTCGGGCAACGTGTCGCAGCTCTCAGGCGGCAACGCGCAGAAGATCATCATCGCGCGCGAGTTTGAGAACGGTCCGCAGCTGATTCTCGCCTGCCAGCCCACGCGCGGCGTGGACATCGGCTCCATCGAATTCATTCACAAGCGGCTGCTCGATTACAGAAACGCCGGGAACAGCGTGCTGCTGATCTCCAGTGAACTCAGCGAGATCATGAGCCTGTCCGACCGGGTAGCGGTGATGTACAAGGGCCAAATCATCGGCGAGGTAGACCCGAAGAAAGTCTCAATCGAGGAGATTGGGCTTCTAATGGCGGGCGCAAAGCCGGAGGGAGGGGATCGCGCATGAGGAAAATCACACCCGCTTTGCTTCGAATCGCGAATTCCGTCGTGCCGGTGCTGCTGGCGTTCCTGATCGGCGGCGTCATCATCGCCGCCATTGGCGAGAACCCGCTGGAGACGTACAAAATCATGCTGCAGAAGTCGCTGTTCACACAGAAGGGCTTCTTCAACACGCTGCATTACGCCTCCCCGCTGGTGCTGACGGGGCTGGCGATTGCGATCACGTTTAAGGCCAACATTTTCAACATGGGCGTCCAGGGCCAGCTGATCTTCGGCGGCTTCTTTGCCGGGTTGGTGGGCGCGTTTATGAGCGGCGCGGACCCGGTCGTGCACAAAATCGTGTGCATCGTGGTGGGCGCGTGCTGCGGCATGATCTTCGCGATGGTGCCCGCGCTGCTGCGCGCCTATTTCAAAGTGGACGAAATGGTGGTCACCCTCACATTCAACTACGCCATGGCCAAGGTGCTGGAGTTTCTGTCGGCGGGACCGTTCCGCGAACAGGGCTCGGGCTACGTGTGCACCCCGACGATTCTGGACAGCGCCATGTTCACCCGGCTCACCAACGCGCGGCTCACGGGCTTTTGCTTTGTGGCGCTGGCAGTCTTTGTCGTGATGTGGATTCTGATGAAGAAGAGCGTTCTCGGGTACGAGGTGACCTCCATCGGCAAAAATCCCGAGTTTGCCGAGGCCACGGGCATGCGCGTGCGCAGAAAGATTCTGGTGCTGATGGCCATCAGCGGCGCGCTGTCAGGCATCGCCGGCGCTGGCTATATGATGAGCGAGGAGTTCAAGTATACGCTGGGCTTTTCCGGCTCGCCTGGCCTCGGCTGGGACGGCATGCTGATTGCGCTGCTCGGGCGGCACGACCCGGTCGGCATCCTGGTGGCTGCCGTGTTCTACAGCGCGCTCAAGACCGGTTCAGACAACATCAACATGTACACCAATGTGCCTAAGGAAGTTGTGGCGGTCATCCAGGCGCTGATGATCCTGTTCCTTGCGGTGCGTTTTCTGGACGAGCGGTTCCAGTTGTTTTCCAGATTCAAGGCGCGCAAGGCGGCGGCCCAGGAGGTGCAGTAAATGAATATGTTGGGAAACATTCTGTATGATTCGGTGTACCACACCGCGCCGATTCTGTTGTGCGTGCTGGGCGGCATCTTCGCGTACAAGGCGAACGTGCTGAACATCGCGCTGGAGGGGATCATGCTGACTGGCGCGTTTGTGTCAATCCTGATCGCACATTTCACGCAGAACCTGGCGCTTGCGTATCTGGGTGCGATTGGCGCGTGCATGCTGGTGGGACTCGTCTTCTCGCTGATGAGCGTAAAACTCTCGGGAAATGTGATCATCGTAGGTTTGGCGATCAACATGCTGGTGCCGGCCATCGCGGCGTTCGTGCTGCAGTACATGCAGTCGGCCAACATCAACCTGCAGTGGCTGAGCGTCGCGGATCTGAAGATCAACATCCCATGGATTCGGGATATACCGGTTCTGGGGCGGCTCTTGAGCGGGCATCCGCTGATCACGTATGTGGCGTTTGCCGGCATCCTGGTCATGGCGGTGGTCATGTACAAGACGCGGTTCGGCGTGTATGTGCGCGTGGTGGGTGAGAACGAGGATGCGGCGGTGAACCTGGGCCTCAAAACCCGCATGTACAAGCACATCGCCATCCTGATCGGCGCGTTCTGCTGCGCGCTGGCGGGCATCAACCTGTCGCTGGAGCGGCTGGGGCTGTTCACCAACAACATGACTGCCGGACGCGGCTTCATCGCCATCGCGGCGATCTACTGTGGGCGCGGAGACCCGGTGCGCTGCTCGCTGTACGCCATCGTGTTCGGCGTGGCGCGCGCGCTGTCGGTCAACATGGGATTGTTTGCCGGACCCACCGCCGCGCTGTTCGACGTGGTTCCCTATGTGGTGATGGCGGTGGTGCTGACGACGGTGTCGGCCATCAAGCAGCGCAACTCGATGTTGCGCGGGTTTTAGGAAGTGAGAAGAAGATGAGCAAGACTGCGTTGATTGTGGTGGACATGGTGAAGGATTTCACCGACCCTCAGGGCCTGGTGTTTTACCCGCAGAACCGCGAGATCCTGCCGCGCATCCGGGACGTGGTGAAGCTGTGCCGCGAGCGCGAATTCGTGATCGTGTTTATGCAGCACTGCTACCGCAAGGACAAACCGGACAAGAACCTGCTGAACATGCGCGTGAACTGCATCGAGGGCTCGGGCGGCGAGGACATTGACCCGATGCTCGATGTGCAACCCGCCGATTATGTCATCAAGAAGCGGCGCTACAGCGCGTTTTTCGGCACGGATCTGGATCTGGTGCTGCGCGAGAACGGCGTCAAGGATGTGGTGATCGTTGGCACAAAGACCAACTGCTGCATCCGCGCCACGGTGACCGACGCATACTATCTGGACTACCAGCCGATTGTGTTCAGTGATTGCGTGGCGACGAACGACCCTGTCGTCAACCAGGTGCACCTGACGGACATCCAAAAATACCTGGGGCGCGTGATGACCTCTGCGGAGTTCTTCGCGGGCACGGAAACGGGGGACAGCGACAAATGAAGCGCGTTTTGACCAGCGGATACATCAGCCTGGATCACATTGTGAAGATCAAATCGCCGGCGCGCGTAGGGTTCACGTCGATCATCACCAACAAGACGGCCGGCGACATCCAGTTTGGTGGCTGCTCGGTGAACATCGCGTACGCGCTCAGCAGGCTCGGGATTTCGTCCACGCCCATTTTGCGCGTTGGTTCGGACTACGAGCAAACCGGGCTGCGGGCGTTCCTGGAGGGCGGCGGCGTGGACACGTCCGCGATCACGACGGTACCCGAGGAGCGCACATCCCAGTGCTACCTGGTTCAGGACAACGAAGGGCAGCACATCACCCTCTACTATCCGGGCTCAATGGACGGCATCTACGCAAAGCCATTGCCCGATTCGATTTTCGAGGGCGCGGCGCTGGGCGTGCTGACTGTGGGCGCGCGCTGCGACAATGAGGAGTTCCTCAGGAAATGCAAGGCGCACAGCGTGCCGCTGGTGTTTGGTATGAAGGGCGACATGGAGGCGTTTCCGAAGGACTTCCTGTCGGAATTGCTGCATTACTGCGGCATCATCTTCACCAACGAATGCGAGCGCGAGGAGATCGAGGCCATGCTGGGTTGCCCGATCACCGGGTTCTTCGAGCGGGGCCGGGCCGAGATCATCGTGACCACGCTGGGGGAAAAGGGCAGCAGAGTGTTTTGGAAGGACGGCGGCGCGGTGCGCGAGGCGCACGTGCCGATCTACCGCGGCACGAAGCTTGTGGACACCACCGGCTCGGGCGACGGCTACATCTCGGGATTCCTGTACGGATATTTGAACGGCAAGAGTCCGGAGGCGTGCGGGCGGCTGGGCGCGGTGCTCTCCAGCTTTATCATCGAGCAGGAGGGCTGCTGCACCGGCGCGCCGGATGAGCGCGCGCTGTGCGAGCGGCACGAGTCGTATCTTTTAGATTGCGGAGGGAACTGATCATGGCAACATTATACATGGGCGGCACAGGCGAAGCCATCGCCAGGAACGTGCTGTTTTCCGGCGATCCCTGGCGCGTGAACGTGCTGAAACAGTACCTGGACAACCCGGTGGACGTGGCGTTCAAGCGCGAGTTCAACACCGTCACCGGCAGCTACAAGGGCGTGCCCGTTACGGTCACTTCCACGGGCATCGGCGCGCCGTCGGCGGCCATCGCGATGGAAGAAATGTACGAGTGCGGCATGGAAGTGGCGGTGCGCATGGGCACGGTGATGGCGCTGGACGACAGCATGCTCGGCCAGTTCATCATCCCGATCGCCTCCATGCGGCGCGAAGGCACCAGCGCGAGCTATGCGGAGCCGTCTTACCCGGCCGTGGCGGACGTGGAGCTGGTGAATGTGCTCAACGGCGTGGCCAGAGATTTCGGCAAGCGCGCGGACAACGGCATCAGCTGCACGATGGATGGGTTTTATACAAAGATGCACGACTCGCGCTTCTCCAAGGAGAAGGGCATCGACATGCAGAAGACGTATGATGAGCTGAAGGCGCTCGGCATCTCGGGCATCGACATGGAGACTTCCTGCCTGCTGACCGTGGGGCGGCTGATGGGCGTGAAGACCGCCGTCATCACGATGGTCACGGTGCTTGAGAACCTGAAGCAGGTGCTCCTGGGCGAGGAGCGCACGGCGGCCGAGGACTTGCTGTGCCGCGCGGCACTCGAGGGGATTTACCGGTTTGCGACGGGAGGGAAATAACATGGACATTCGGGAGACGCTGGGCGTGGGCAAACGGTTTGTGATCGGCATGGTGCACTGTCTGCCGCTGCCGGGCACGGTGGGCTATGACGGGGATATCGGCAAGATCTATGCGCAGGCCGTGCAGGACGCGAAAACGCTCGAGGATTGCGGCGTAGACGCCGTGATCGTGGAGAATATGGGGGACAGCCCTTTCGGCGTCAAGCTGGACAAAGCGCAGGCGCTGGCGCTGGCGATTGCCACCGCCAAGGTGCGGGACGCTGTCAAGATTCCGGTGGGCGTGGACGCCGCGTTCAATGATTATGAGGCGTCGATCGGCATCGCGCTGGCGGCTGGCTGCCAGTTTGTGCGCATCCCGGTGTTCGTGGATACCGTGGAGTTCTACGGCGGGTTGATCGCACCCTGCGCGCGCGAGTGCATGACGCTGAGAAAGACCCTGGGCGCCGAGCACATCATGGTGCTGGCCGACGTGCAGGTAAAACACACCAACATGCTGCTGCCCTATGTGCCCGTGGAGAAATCCGCGAAGGACGCTGCGGGCTGCTTTGCGGACGCCATCATCGTGACCGGCTCGGCCATCGGGCAGGAAACCCCGATCGAGATGATCGCGCGCGTGAAGAAGGCCGTGAAGGTTCCGGTGATCGCGGGCAGCGGCGTGGGCGCGGGCAACATCAAATCGCAGCTCGATATCGCCGACGGTGCGATTATCGGTTCGAGCCTGAAGGTGGACGGGGTGATCAGCAACCCCATTTCCAAAGAGCTGGTGAATGAAGTGCTTTCGGCATTGAGGGGGTAACACACATGATGAGACCGATGAAACTGGCGGGCGACAAGCTGATGTTTGGGGAAGGCTGCCTGGAATTCCTGTCGCAGCTGGGGGCGCGCCGCGCGATGATCGTCACCGGCGGCAGCAGCATGGAGAAGAGCGGCATCCTGAAAAAGGTGAGGGGCTATTTGGAGCAGGGCGGCGCCGAAACCGATGTGTTTGCGGGCGTGGAACCCGATCCTTCGTTCGAGACGGTGCTCAAAGGCGCCAAACAGTTCCTTGCGTTTGAGCCTGACCTGGTCGTGGCGCTGGGCGGCGGTTCGGCCATGGACGCCGCGAAGATGATGTGGGTTTACTATGAGCACCCGGAGCTGAAGACGCTCGCGGATGTGTTGCCGCCCAACGCGTTCCCCAAGCTGCGGAACAAGGCGGTTTTGTGCTGCATCCCATCGACGGCGGGCTCGGCCAGCGAGGTGTCGCGCTCTGTTGTGATTACCGAGGGCGGCATCAAGCACGGCATCGGGAACATGGAGATGATGCCGGACATCGCGATCTGCGATCCTGAGGTTACCGCCACCATGCCCAAGGGCATCACCGCCGAGACGGGCATGGACGCGATGACCCATGCGCTGGAGGCGTATGTGTCCACTCGCGCGAATTACCTGAGCGACGTGATGGCACTGCAGGCGGTGAAGGATATCGCCGAATACCTGCCCAAGGCTTGCCAGAACGGCGCGGATCTGAGCGCGCGCGAGCGCATGCTGAACGCGTCGATGATCGCCGGGCTGGCGTTCACGAACGTGTCGCTTGGCATTGTGCACTCCATCGCGCACACCGTTGGCGGCTTCTTCCACGTTCCGCATGGGCTGGCGGACGCGGTGATCCTGCCGTATGTGATTGATTTCAACAGCAGCGATGCGCGCGCCAAGGCGCGCTATGCCGAAGCCGCGCGCGCGCTGGGCGCTTCGGACATGAGCGAGGTTATCCGCGGTCTGAATCGCGCGCTGTCGATTCCTGAGTCCCTGCGCGCGCTCGTGCCGGACGCCGACGCGTTCCGGGCCAAGATCCCCGAAATGGCGCGGCTTGCGCTGGCCGATGGCTGCACAAAAACCAACCCGGTCATCCCGGACGAGGCGGGTATGGAGCGGCTGATCGAGCGCGTCTATCTTGGAAACATCGGAGGAGTAACCGAATGAAGCTGATCTGCTATCTGTCCAACGGCTATCCGAGCATCGAGGGCTGCCTTTCGCTGGCCAAGACCTATGTTGAAGCGGGCTGCGATGTGATCGAGATTGATTTCCCGGCAAAGGATCCATACCTTGAAAACGAGTTCATTCAAAACAGAATGGCGCATGCGCTTTCCCAGTGCCCCGATCCGTCGGCTTACATGGACGGGCTCACCCGGCTGAAGCGGCAGCTGCCGGGCACCAGCTTCATCCTGGTGGTCTACGAGTCCACGCTCATTGAGATCGGCTATGAGCGGTTCGCGGGTTTCCTGAAGGACAACGGGTTTCTGGACATCATTTACGTCGGCCTGCAGAGCGGCGAGATCAAGGAGCGCCTGATTCAAGACGGCATCCGCGTCAGCTGCTACGTGCAGTATGACTTGCCCGAGGACGAGGTGGAACACGCCAAAGAATCCAATGGCTTTGTGTACCTGCAGGCGCGGCCGACGACCGGGCGCGTGCATCCCGAGTATCCGCTGCTGAAGGACCTGATCGGCTACCTGCGTGGCCAGGGCATCGAGCGCCCGATCTACTGCGGCGTGGGCATCCACCAGCCTGAGGACGCGAAGATGGCCAAAGAGGCGGGGGCCGACGCGGTGTTTGTGGGCAGCACGATTCTGAAGCTGTACGACGACAAGCAGGCGCTGATCCAGAAAATCCAAGAGTTCAAAGCAGAATGCTGACGGGAGGCGGTCACATGAGCCAGGCGCGCGCCAAAAGTGTCTCTATGTTCACTCTGGGCGTTGACGATCTTGAGCGCTCGGTCGCGTTCTACAAAGCGCTGGGCTTCAGCCATTCGCCAGATTCCGACCCGGCGATGTGCACGTTCATGGTGAGCGGCAACATCGCCATCGGCCTTGTGTCCTACGACTTTTTGGCGCAGGACGCGCTGTTGCCGGTCAGCCCCAGGCAGCCGTATTGCGGCTTCACGATGGCCATCAATGGGGCCAGCGCCGAGGAGGTAGACCAGCTGTTCTCGTTGGCCGTCGCCGCGGGCGCGCACCCGCAACAAGCGCCGCATTGGAAGGATTGGGGTGGCTACGATGGCTATTCCGGCTATTTCCTGGATCCTGACGGCTTTGCCTGGGAGGTGGCCTTTGCGCCATTTTTGAATCTGGCGGAGGACAACCATCTGATTTGCCGCGCGGGGGAATGACGCCGGTTTGGGAGGAAACGCGTGCGCAGGCGTCCGCTGCATGCAGATACCGGACTGCGCGGACACGGAGCTTTCCACGTGAAGGCGTCAAAGCCATTGGCGGTGAGCCGTTTCACGGCGCTTCGCCCGTTGAAACCTCTTGCTCTCCGGCATAAAAATCCATCCGGCGCCTGTTACATGAGAGGCGCGGATCCCGCCCCTTGATGTTCGTCCAACCCCTTTTCAACGTGTAAGCCCCCAATCGTTGTATTTCTCTACGATTGGGGGCTTTTCTCTTCCGTCCTGTCTTCTGGGGGCGGCACACACATCAACCGCGCTCTTGACGTACGGCGTGCTCATGCGCCCTCCATGACCGCTTTCCATTCAACCGAGCGAGATGTCGATGGCCTTGTGTGTGCCAAAGTCGATGATATGCCCAAGCCTGACGGGTACGGGACGCTTGAAGATCGGGCCGTCGATCACAATCGTGTGGTACTCGCCGTTCTCGCCGCAAATGTCGGAGCCCGTCGCTGCGATGCGCTCGACCAACGCGGGGGTGAGCGGTTGTCCCAAAAACGACCCATCCAGCGCATCGCTGCGCACAATCTTGATGAGCGCCTTGAATCCGGCGGCGATGCCCTCGCGGGTGAGCCGCTCGCGGTCTTGCCGCCAGAGGGGCAGAAGGCATTTAAGCCCCGCGCTTGCGCAGCGCGCTTCGTTCCAAACTTTGTGATCCGCGATGTCGATGTCGCCGAACGCGCATGCCTCCGCGCCCAAATCACGGGCAGCTTGCAGCGCGCGCTCCAGCGCTTCGGTGTAGCCGTCCGGCGCACACGCGCAGGGGATCAGCGGGATGTCCAGACTGTTGCCGATCGCCTCCAGCAGATCCATCGGCGCGCCGTGAAACCAGGAGCGGCCCTGTTCCCGGTTGATGGTGGTGATCAGCGCCACCGGCGTGTGGCCCTGCCGGATCAGTCGGTGCAGCGCCAGCGCGCTGTCCTTGCCGCCGCTGTAGCTCATGGCAAAATTCATTGCAGCGCCTCGATTCTCGAAAGGTCGGCGCTGCACAGGATTTCAAGGTTGGCGAAGATCTTTTCGGCGGGCCAATCCCACCACCGGATCTGCAGCAGCTTGTCGGTCAGCGCGTCGTCGAACCGCTTGCGAATGATTCGGGCCGGATTCCCGCCGGCGATGTGGAAGGCGGGAACATCCTTGGCGACCACGGCGTTCGCCGCGATGATCGCACCGTCGCCGATGTGCACGCCGGGAAGGATCGTGGCGTGCTGGCCGATCCAGACGTCGTTGCCGACCACGGTGTCCCCTTTGAAGGGCAGCTCATCGCGCGTCGGTGTGCACTTCTCCCAGCCGCAGCCCATGATGTTGAACGGGTAGGTGGTGACCGAACCCATGCGGTGGTTCGCGCCGTTCATGACGAACTCCACGCCCCGTGCGATGGCGCAGAACTTACCGATGATCAGCCGGTCGCCCAGGAACTCGTAGTGGTGGGTGACATGATCCTCGAACCGCTCGGATCCGTTCGGATCATCAAAGTAAGTGTAGTCGCCCACGATGATGTTGGGGCGCGTCACGACGTTCTTGATGAAGCACACGCTGGGGATGACCGGGTTGGGATGGACGGCGGTTGGATCGGGGCCAAACGGCATTGTAAAACCTCCTCGAGTGTCAGACGCTGTCAGCGAAGGCCTGCGCGATGCGCACATCACAGCACACGCTTCCATGTTATTATACTTCGGCGTGGCGGCAAGGGCAAGGCGTAGAAACTTTTTCGTTGGCATGGTATAATGCACTTAATGCATCGGGCTGCGGACACGTTTGGCCGAAGGCCAGGGGGAGGCGACTGGCGGATGCAGATCGTGTTTCGCGCGCTGCGCTTCAGGCCGCGCGATGTGCACCAGGGTGTATCCCTGGATCAGATCCAAGGAAATGCCGGGAAGGGTTGAGCGTGTTTCTGTTTTCGAACGGAGGTGGCGAGAATGGCAGTGAAGCTGACCAGCGCGATCGTGAAAGCATACGGCCTGAACGCGGGAGCAAGTGTCGTCGGCATTGCGGCATCCAAGGATTTCGTCTTGGCGCCGGATGGGTTTAGGCCCACCGACGTGCTGCCGGAATGCGTTTCCGTCGTCGTTTTGGGCGCTACGTTTTCGCCGGACGTCCTAAAGGATGTCGCCGAATACACCGCAAGCCGCAATGCGATGCTGACCGCGATGACCAGCATGGCGAAAGACGTGGCAAGGCGAATCAAGGCCGATGGCTGGAAAACAAAAGCCATCAGCGCATCGGGCGGCAAATGGGTGGCTGGCGATGGAAGAAAAGAGCAGGTTGGATACATTTCTCTGAAACACGCCGCCGAAATCGCGGGGCTTGGCGTCATTGGCAAGAACTATTTGTTGATGAATCCGCAGTATGGCAATCTTCTTTGGCTCAGTGCTGTTCTCACCGATGCGGAGCTGATGCCGGATGAAAAGGCGCGATTTGCCCCGTGCGAAAACTGCAACAAATGCGTTGAAGCTTGTCCCGCGAAGGCACTGGATGACCTTGCCTCATTCGGCAAAAAAGGATGCTCGGATTTCTTTACAATCGAAAACAGGAAATTCCTGATAAAATGTTATTTGTGCCGCACGATATGCCCCAACTCTTTTGGCCGATCGGCCGATGCGGAGAGGAGGGATGATTCACGGTGATTGACGGCTTAACGATCCGATTCGCGCGGGAGGATGACTGCGCGCTGATTCTCCGGTTCATACGGGCGCTGGCGACCTATGAGAAGATGGCGGATCAGGTGGTGGCGACGGAGGGTGGCTTGCGGGAGACACTGTTCAGGAAGAAGCAGGCCGAGGTCATCATCGGCGAGTTTCGCGGCGAGCCGGTGGCGTTTGCGCTGTTCTTTCACAACTACTCTACGTTTCTGGGCAAGGCAGGAATGTATCTGGAAGATCTGTTCGTCGAGCCGTCATGCCGTGGACTGGGCATCGGCAAGGCGATGTTTGCGGAGCTGGCGCGCATCGCGGTGGATCGCGGCTGCGAGCGACTGGACTGGTGGTGCCTGGATTGGAACGAGCGCTCCGTTCGCTTTTACAAGGGCATGGGCGCCGAAGCGATGGACGAGTGGACCGTGTATCGCCTGCACAAGGCGGCGCTGGCCGAACTGGCCTGCGAATGAGTGGGGAGCTGAGCGATGTGAGCGCCAATTTTTCAAAGGAGACCATTCAGTTCCTGGTCGAAAACCGGATGCGCGACGATCGGGCCTGGTTCGATGAGCACAGGAAGGAATACCGTGAGCTGGTGGTTGAGCCCTTCGCGGCGTTGGTGACTGCGCTCGAACCCGCGATGCGTGAGATCGACGAGCAGCTGGTGCTGTCGCCGAAGGTGGGCGGATCCATCTCACGGATCTGGCGGGACACGCGGTTCTCCAAGGACAAGCTGCTGTTTCGGGATCACATGTGGATTTCGCTGCTGCGCCAGAAGGGGCAGATGCTGCCAGAGTTCTTTTTCGTGATTACGCCGGACAGCTTCCTGTACGGCGCCGGCTACTACGCGGCGAACGCCGAGAGCATGGTCAGCTTTCGCGGACTGATTCTGGAGAACAGCAAGGAGTTTCAGGCGGCGCGGGTCATGTTTGAGCAGCAGAACCGCTTCGTGCTGGAGGGCGACAAATACAAACGCAGCCGCTACCCGGATCAGCCGGAGCTGCTGCGTGACTTTCTGGATCGGAAGGTGATCAGCCTGATGCGCACCTCGGACGACTGGGATCTGTTGTTTTCTGACAGGCTGCCCGATGTGCTGGCGACGGACTTCAAGCTCATCGCTCCGATGTACCGTCTATTCATCCGGGCGGAGGACCGGGTGCGCAAGGACAATATATAAACGGACGCAATCTTGCACGCAACCACGCAAGCAGGCCATGCGAGACGCGCGGATCGTTTGCTGTTCGTTTTCCGGCGGCATGCGGCGGCATGCTGGAGAGATCGCGGGCAAAACCGGCGGAGCGCTGCGACGGCTTTTTGTTGGGAGATGGCGGTTCCTTCGGCTGTAAAACGGTCTTGCGGCAAGTGAGGGCTTGTTTCGAAAGCGCTGAGCGCATGGCGCTAGAGTCAGTGAGACGTCAATGCCGCAAGGCCAAACACCTCACGGATCCTTCGCACGCAGTTGTGCGGAGGAGCGCGTCATTTCTTGCTGGATTGGATGATCTATCATGGCGATTTTGGCTGGCGATTGGAGGGGAAGGAGTACCGATGATTGTGCGTTCTGCCGAACTTAGGTTCCATGTTGCCCACGCGCATTCGCTAAAAGAAAAGCGAATGGTCTCTCGCGGCCTGATCGACGGCGCACGCCGCAAATTCAACGCATCCATTGCCGAGGTAGGCACTCAAGATGCGCACCAACTGCTGACGATTGGCTTCGCGGTGGTGTCCGGCGATGCTGGCCACGCTCGCGAAATGCTGGAGGCGGTAATCAGGTATCTGGAAGACCACGCGGACGGTGAGCTGCTGAGCGTGGAGCGGGATGGTTGATGAGCGCGGCGTGAACGGCGCGGGGCGATCCCGCGTCCGCGGCTTGCGGTGACAAGTCGGTCATGGATTTGGACTTTTGTGATGCGGATCAAAGAAAATTTCTGTCGGTCGGGCGTGCGTCGTAACAGACGACGCCCGATTGCCGTCTGGCAGATTGTGGGAGGTGAT
>JAVBQA010000053.1:0-16843 GCA_031549325.1 Eubacteriales bacterium
AATCGGAGGTTCTTTGAGCAAGGAAGGCGCAGGAGCGGCAGCGAACGAGCCGACCATTGCGAAAAGAGGAATGGGCTGGGGGGACCATGCGCAAGGTCCCCCCAGTGCTCTTTGGTTCTTTCTCACACTTGAGAAAGAACAAGTTTAATACATATCTATTTTTCAATAGAAAGAACAAGTTCGATTCATTTTCTTTCATAAAGAAAATAGAAATCGGTTTTTACATGTCCTTTCTTCTCCGAGAAAGGACCAAAGAAGGCCAGGGGGGACTTGCGAAGGTCCCCCCTGGTACCCCCCTCGTCGCTTTTGGTACGACCCATAAGGTACCGGAAATCGACAATACCGATTTCCGGGGTACGGATTTGATGGCTGGCCGGCGGGGCCAAGCATGGGGACGACTGGGCTGCCCGGCGGGGCAAGGCCAGTGAAGGATCGGGCTGGCCGACGAGCAAGGCCAGTGAAAGATCGGGCAGGCCGACGGGGCTGTCGAAAAACTGGGGCTTTTGACAGCCCGAGGCGGCTTGTTCGCTGCAAACAAGCCGCCTGAACGAGGGAAAAATGGATTATTTTGCCGCGGTGAGCATGTTGGGCACCAGCATCACGAAGTTGGGCACGAAGGTGATCAGCACCAGCGCCACGACCATGACCGCGTACAGCGGCAGCATGTTTCTGGCGGTGCGCTCGATGGGCGTCTTGCCGATGGCGCACCCCACGAACAGCGCCGAGCCCACCGGCGGCGTGCACAGCCCGATCGCCAGGTTAAAGATCAGCATCACGCCGAAGTGGATCGGATCCATGCCGAGCTGGCCCACGCACACCGGCATCAGGATGGGCGTCATGATCAGGATCAGCGGCGCCATGTCCATCACGCAGCCGAGCAGCAGCAGCAGCGCGTTGATGAGCAGCAGCAGCACCACGCGGTTGTGGGACAGGCTGAGCAGCCCGGCGGTGATCGCCTCGGGAATCCGAAGCTCGATCATCATGTACGCGAACGCCTTGGACGTGGCCAGCAGCGTCATCACGATGGCCAGCGTCTTGAGTGAGTTTTTGAGGATGCGCCCCATGGCGCTGATCCTGATCTCGCGGATGACGAAGAACGTGACGATGAACGCATACACGCAGGCGAACGCCGCCGACTCGGTCACCGTGCACAGCCCGGTGCTCACGCCGCCCATGATGATCACGATGGTGATCAGCGGGATCACCGCGCGAAACAGCACGCGGGCGCGCTCGCCCCTGGGCACCGACACGCCGTGGGGATAGTTGCGCTTTTTGGTGAGGATGAAACAGCAGGCCATCAGCCCCAGCCCCAGCATGACGCCGGGCACCAGCCCGCCCATGAACAGCTTGCCGATGGACACGCCGCCCCCCGCGACCAGCGCGAAGATGACCATGTTGTGGCTGGGCGGGATCAGCACGCCCTGGCAGGCCGAGGTGACGGTCAGGCCCACGGCGAAGTCCTCGTCGTAGCCCTGCTTGACCATCATCGGGATCACGACCGAGCCCAGCGAGGACACGTCGGCCACGGCCGAGCCGGAGATGCCGCCGAAAAACATCGAGTCGATGCAGTTCACCATCGCCAGGCCGCCGGGCATCCAGCCGACCAGCAGGTTGGCCAGGTCGATCAGCCGGTTGCTGATGCCCCCGGCGCCCATGATCTCGCCCGCGATGATGAAAAACGGAATGGACAGCAGCGACAGCGAGTCCACGCCGCGCAGCATGTTGTTGACCAGCGCGGACATGCCCGTGCCGTTGGCGACGGCGCTGGCGATGGACGCGAACAGCAGCGAAAACGCCACCGGAACCTTGAGCAGCATCAGCACGACGAACGTGCCGATCAAAAGGCCCCCCGCCAGCGTGGATTGATCCATCACGCGCTCACCTCCCCGGCTTCGTCTTCCTCGGGCTGTTCATAGAGCTTGTCGCCGTCCCGCCTGTTCACGCCGGTCAAAAACAGGATCGAGTCGAACACGATCACCGCGCCCGCCACCGGAATGGGCACGAACTGCACCCAGTACCGAAGCCCCGTCATGGGCAGCACGCCCGGGCGGCCCATCAGCTTGAGCACGTAGCTTCCGCCCTGCCAGAGCATGAACACGCCGCACAGCAGGATGATGAAATCGATCAGAAAGTCCAGCGCCCTTTGCGCCCGCCCGTCCTTGGGGAGCAGGTTGAAAATCACGCTGACCGACACGTGCAGCTTGTCCCGAACGCCCATGCTGCACGAGAGGAACGCGAACAGGCCCACCATCAGCTTGGGCACTTCCTCGGCCCAGCCAAACCCCTTGCCGAAAACGCGCAGCGCCGCGGTCATGGTCACGATCAGCACCATCACCAGAATCGCAGCGTCCGCCAAAAAGAGCATGATTTTGTGGATCACCCGGTCAATCTTCCGGAGCGTTTGGGCCATAGGCAAAGTCCCCCCTTCATTCCGCGCCCGCGCGGGATGCTCAACAGATCCATGGGACCTGAGAAAATCCCGCCGTCGCTGCCGATGCGCCGACAGGCTCTGCGCCCGCGGGCGCAAAGCCTGTCGGCGGCCGGGCGGTTAGCCCTGCGCCTTGATCTGCTCGATCACGTCGGCGAAGTCCTTGCCGAACTCGTCATACAGCGGCTGCACGGTCGCCTGGAACTCGGCGAACGCCTCGGGGGTCAGCTCGATGACCTGCACGCCGCCCGCCACGACCTTCTCCTCGGACTCCTTTTCGCGCTCGGCCCACTTTTGAATCTCGAACTCCTGGGTGGCCTTGGCGCACTCCTTGATGATCTGCACGTCCGCCGGATCCAGCGTGTTCAGAACGTCTTCGGAGGCCAGCAGCACCTCGGGCACGCGGGTGTGGTTGTCCAGGATGTAGTACTTGGCCGCCTCATAGTCGCCCTTGGACTCGTAGGTGGGCCAGTTGTTCTCCGCGCCGTCGATCATGCCGGTGGTGATGGAGGAATACACGTCGTTCGGGCCGATGCCGGTGACCGGCGTGCCGCCCAGCAGCTCCACCAGGCGCTTCATCATGGCGTTGTCCTGCATGCGGATCTTCAGGCCCGCGATGTCCTTCACGCTGTGCACTTCCTTGGTCAGGTAGAAGCAGCGGCTGCCCGAGTCGTAGTAGCACAGGCCGACCAGGCCCGAGCCCGAGCTCTGAATGCCCTCCAGCATGCCCTGGCCCACTTCGCCGTTGAGCACCTTCCACATGTGTTCCTTGCTGTTGTACAGGTAGGGCATCTGGATGGCGTTGATGGAGGGCACGAAGTTGGCCACCGGGGAGGCCGACACGCGCGCGAACGCCAAATCGCCCGCCTGCATGGCGGCGATGGAGTCCGGCTCGGCGCCGTACAGGCTGCCGTTGGCAAACACTTCGATCTTCACGCGGCCTTCGGTCTTTTCCTCGACCAGGCGCGCAAACTCCTGATCGGCCAGGGTGGTCGGATAGCCCTCCACGTGAACCTCGGCGAGCTTCAGCGTGGTGGCCGCGGAGGCGGAGGCGGCAAAGGACAGCGCCAGGATCAGGACCAGAACCAGGGACAACAGTTTCTTCATGGGGTCTCCTCCTTCGATTGTTTTGGGTCCGTGGTTATCGAACCGCTTGCGCGGTTGCACCCAATCACGCCCATGGGATCGCGGGCGGGCGGCTGGATCATCGCGCTGCCTCCCCGGCCGGGCTTGATGATCCCTTGTGTTTCCTGCATGAACCCGATGCGCGCTTTGCGCTTCGGGCCGATCATGTTCTTTCTCAAGTGTGAGAAAGAACCAAAGAGCACTGGGGGGATCTTGCGCATGATCCCCCCAGCCCCCCCTTCAAGCGCTTTTGGTACGACCCACAAGGTACCGGAAATCGACAATACCGATTTCCGGGGGACGGATTGGATGGCCGGCCGGCGGGGCAAAGTCTGTGGATGATCGGGTTGGTCGTGAGGCGAAGCGTGCAAGATCGGGCTGAGTGGAGGGACAGAGCATGGGAAGCATCGGGTTGGTCGTGAGGCTATGCATGCAAGATCGGGCTCGCTGGGCGAGCGGAAAAATGAGTGAAATGTCGGGTGCTGCGCGCGTTGGGGGCTGGCCGGGGGCGAAGAGCCGCCCCGGTGTCAAATGAAGCCCTGACGCTATGTGAAGCCCTGACGCTATGTGAAGTCCTGGCGCTATGTGAAGTCCCGGCGCTATGTGAAGTCCCGGCGCTATGTGTAGTCCTGGCGCTATGTGAAGTCCTGGCGCTAAATGAAGTCCCGGCGCTAAATGAAGTCCTGGCGCTAAATGAAGTCCTGGCGCGCCGGGGTGAACACGTCCACCAGCGTGCCCGCCGCCAGGCACAGCGTGCCGTGGGGCAGGCCGCCGGGCACGGTGACCGCGTCGCCCGGGCCGATCTCGACCGATTCGTCCAGCACGGTGTAGCGGAAGCGGCCCGACCGCACGTAGCTGCACTGGGCGTGGGGGTGGCTGTGGGTGGCACCCACCGCGCCCGCCAGGAAGCGCACCTCCACCACCATCATCCGCTCGTCGTGGCTGAGCACCTTGCGCGCCACGCCGCCGCCCAGCTCGGTCAGCGGCTGCTCGTCGTTGTAGGCCACGGCGAACCTCATACCGTCACCCCGTCCTTCCAGATCGCGATCTCGCGGTAGCCATTGCGCTCGTTTTGGGCCGGTTCGCCGCTGGCCACGCGCAGCGCCAGCGCCTTCAGCCGCTCGGCGGCCTCGTCCATGGGCAGCCCGGACAGCAGCTGGCCCGCGTCAAAATCGATCCAGTGGCGCTTCCTTTCGGCCATTTCCGAGTTGGTGGCCAGCTTGAGCGTGGGCACCGGCGCGCCCATCGGCGTGCCCCGCCCGGTGGTGAACAGGATCAGGTGGCAGTGGCTGGCCATCAGCGCGGTGATCGCGCAGCCGTCGTTGCCCGGGCCGTACAGCAGGTTCAGCCCGGGGGTTCTGGCGGGCTCGGCATAGCCCAGCACATCCACCACCGGGCCCGCGCCGCCCTTCTGGGTGCAGCCCAGGCTCTTGTCCTCCAGCGTGGTGATGCCGCCCTGCTTGTTGCCGGGCGACGGGTTCTCATAGACCACCTGGCCGTGCGCGATGAAGTATTCCTTGTAGCCGTTGATCATGCGCACCGTCTTGTCGAAAACGCGCTCGTCCGCGCAGCGGTTCATCAGGATCGTCTCCGCGCCGAACATCTCGGGCACCTCGGTCAGCACAGACGTGCCGCCCGCCGCGCACAGCCGGTCGGAAAACGCGCCCAGCAGCGGGTTGGCCGTGATGCCGGAAAACCCGTCGCTGCCGCCGCACTTGAGCCCGACGACCAGCTTGGAGATCGGCTGCTCGCAGCGCGCGTCGCTCCCCATGGATTCCACGATCTGCCCGATCAGCGACAGGCCCGCGTGCAGCTCGTCCCCCACCTCCTGGGTGGTGAGAAACTTCACCCGGCGCTCGTCCACATCGCCCAGCATGGGCTTGAAAACGCCCAGGTGGTTGTTCTCGCAGCCCAGGGACAGCACCAGCGCGCCGCCCGCGTTGGGGCTTTTCACCATGGCGGCCAGCAGCTTCTGCGTGTTTTTCAGGTCGTCCCCCATCTGGCTGCAGCCGTAGGGGTGCGGAAAACAGAACACGCCGTCGGTCCGGCCCGCGAATTTCTCGTTGGCCAGGGCGCACAGGCGCTCCGCGGTCTTGTTCACGCAGGCCACCGTGGTCACAATC
This sequence comes from Eubacteriales bacterium, assembly GCA_031549325.1. Lineage (GTDB taxonomy): Bacteria > Bacillota > Clostridia > Christensenellales > Aristaeellaceae > JAJDGF01. The sequence continues at coordinate 5,677 of JAVBQA010000053.1, forward strand.
CAGATCTCGTTGCGGACGCCCACCCGCCCGTCCGGCCGCGGATAGCCCATGAAGCTGCCGGAAAACGGACGCGCCTGGGGCAGCCGCGCCGGCTCGTACCTGTAGGCCAGCGTGCCGTCCAGATTGGTCGCCACGTTGTGCGTGTGCACCCAGTCGCCCGGCGCGATGTCCAGCGTCGCATGCCCGATGGGGAACGCGTACTTGATCACGTTCTGACCCTTCGGGATGCGCCTGAGCGCGATCTTGTGGCCGGCGGGGATGTCCTCACGGGCGGTCACGCCCAGCACTTCCTCGCCCTTGGCGATCGCCCGCAGCGCCACGGCCACGTCGTCGCCCGGATGGATGCGCAGCGCCATGTGGGTGCCTCCTCATGGGGGGGACGCTTAGGGACGCTGCCCCTAAGAACCCCGCTCAAGGGACAATGTCCCTTGAGCATCCCGTCTTATTTAAATATCAGGAAAAATGATATTCACCCTTGCCGGGGTCCAGGGCCTCAGGCCCCGGGCGGGGCGCAGGGGCGGAGCCCCGCGTCGTTCCCCCGCGTTCCCCCCGCATCGTTCCCCCGCGTTCCGCTACCGCAGCGACAGCATGTCCACGGCGTCCATGTCGTCGAAGGCCTGGTTTTCGCCGCACATGCCCCAGATGAAGGCGTAGTTGCTGGTGCCGACGCCGCTGTGGATGGACCAGGAGGGGCTGATGACGGCCTGCTCATTGTGCATGACGATGTGGCGGGTTTCCCGGGGCTCGCCCATCATGTGGAAGAGCACGTTGCCGGGCTTGAAATCGAAATAGAAGTAGACCTCCATGCGGCGCTCGTGGGTGTGGCAGGGCATGCTGTTCCAGTTGCTGCCCGGCTCGAGGGCGGTCAGGCCCATGCACAGCTGGCAGCTCTGCATCACGGCGGGATGGATGTACTGATAGATGGTACGCTTGTTGCAGGTGGCGGCGTCGCCCATGGGGCGGGCGTTGGCCGTTTGGATGTCGATTTTGACGGTGGGATAGGCCTTGTGGGCGGGGCAGGAATTGAGATAGAACTTGGCGGGGTTTTGCGCGTCGGCGCTCTCAAAGGTCAGCGCCCTGGCGCCCATGCCCACGTAGAGCCCGTCGCGCGCGGCCAGCGCGTGGGGCGCGCCGTCCACGGTGACGGTTCCCGGGCCGCCCACGTTGATCACGCCCAGCTCGCGCCGCTCCAGGAAGTACGCGGCGGCCAGTTCGGCGCTGCCGGTCAGCGGGACGGCCTTGTGCACCGGCATGACGCCGCCCGCGATGATGCGGTCGAAGTGGCTGTAGGTCAGCAGGGCTTCGTCGGGCTCGAACACGGTTTCGATCAGGTATTCCTGGCGCAGGCGGTCGGTGGTGTAGTGCATGGCGTCCAAGGGATGGCCCGGGTGTCGAACGCTTAACCGCATGGGTAAAACCCTCCCCCTGATTTGGAATTGACGAACGCGCAAGGATGCGTTTGCCCGCGGCGGGCCGCGCCGGGGCCGCCCGGCCGATGCCCCGCCGCGCGCTACCGCTGCACCCGCCCCGAGCCGCTGCCCTTCATCAGGCTCTCGACCTCGGGCACGGTGACGCGGTTGTAGTCGCCCTGGATGGTGTGCTTGAGGCAGGAGGCGGCCACGGCGAACTCGAGGGCCTGCCGCTCGTCCGGGTAGGCGTTGAGCCCGTAGATCAGGCCGCCGCCGAAGCTGTCGCCGCCGCCCACGCGGTCGACGATGTCGGTGATCTCGTACTTGCGGCTGAGGAAGAAATCGCCGCCGGTGCGCAGGCAGGCGCTCCAGTCGTTGCGGTCGGCGGACTTGCTCTCGCGCAGGGTGATGGCCACGCGCTTGAGGCTGGGGTACTTGTCCATGACGGCCTGGGTGATGCGCTTGTACAGCTCGACGTCGATCGCACCGTGGTCCGCGTGCTTCGCGGAATCGCCGGCGATGCCCAGCGCCATCTGCACGTCTTCCTCATTGGCGATGACGGTGTCCACGGATTTGACCAGCTCGGACATGACCTCTTTGGCGGTTTTGCCGTATTTCCAGAGGTTTTTGCGGTAGTTCAGATCGCAGCTGACGTGCACGCCCAGCCGGTGCGCGGCCCGGACGGCCTCCAGCGTCAGGTCGGCCGCGCCCTGGCTGATGGCCGGGGTGATGCCGGTGGTGTGAAACCAGGTCGCGCCCCGCAGCGCTTCTTCCCAGTCGACGTCGCCGGGCTTGGCCATGGCGATGCAGCTGCCCTGGCGGTCGTAGATGACCTTGCTGGGGCGCTGGTTGCTGCCGGTCTCGAGGAAGTAGATGCCCAGGCGGCCCTCCCGGCGCAGGACCGAGCCGGTGTCCACGCCGAAACCGCGCAGCTCGCGCACGCAGGCGTCGCCCAGGTCGTTCCCGGGCAGCACGGTCACATAGGACACGGGCAGCCCGAAGTTGGCCAGGGACACCGCCACGTTGGCCTCGCCGCCGCCAAAGGTGGCCTCCAGCGCCGGGGACTGCATCAGCCGCTCGAGGGACGGGCTCTTCAGCCGCAGCATGATTTCTCCAAAGGTGACGATTTTTGTGGGCATGGCGCACCTCCGTATGTTTGTGATTTACCCCCGGCACCCGGATCAGGTCTGCACCAGGTGCAGCGCGAAGCCGGCGATCTCCTCTTGCAGGTAGATCGCGTGCAGGCTGCCGTTTTTGGTCACCGCCGACGCCTCGTCAAACGCGAACCCGCGCCGCTCCAGGTGCCACTTGGCGCGCGGCACGCTGCTCGTGCCGATGGCGATGTGGCCGTGCGCGCCGCGGAACGGCGCTTTCATCAGCTCGAAGCCCGCGCCCGCGAAGTCCGAGCTGTTGCCCGGAATCACCGGCCAGCCCAGCAGCTTGCCGAAGCGCTCGGCGTCCCCTCGCGCCTGCTCGGGCGAACCGCTGTTCACCCCCACATGGCGCAGGCACAGCCCCAGCATCAGGTCCACCGCCGAGCGGGTCAGCGACTCGATCCGCGCCCAGTCATGGGCCGCGACCGCGTCGTCCGGCGCCATCCAGCTGCCGCCGACCGCGCGCACCTTGCTGAACGCCAGATACTGCGGGGCGTTTTTCTCGTTGACGCCGCCGGTGGGCACAAAGTGCACCTGGCCGTAGGGCGCGCTCATGGCCTTGATCAGGGGCAGCCCCCCCAGCGCCTCGGCCGGGAAGAACTTGACGGTGTCCAGCCCCAGCGCCAGCGCCGCCTCGATGTCGGACGGGTTGGCGCAGCCGGGCAGCACCGGGATGCCGATCTTCTGGCAGTGGCGCACCACCTCCGGGTTCAGCCCGGGCGACACGATGTAACTCGCGCCCGCCGCCGCCGCCCGGTCGGCCTGGTCCGCCGTCAGCACCGTGCCCGCGCCCAGCATCACGTCGGGCAGCGCCGCGTGCACATTCCGGATCGCCTGCTCGGCCGCGTCGGTGCGGAAGGTGATCTCCGCCACCGGCAGCCCGCCGCGCATCAGCGCGCCGCACAGCGGCGCCGCGTCCTCCGCGTTTTCGATCCGGATCACCGGCACAATCCCCGCCAGAGACAGCCTGGACAACATATCCATCGACAACATCCTCCCCTTCTGATGAACCCGCCGGGCGGCGCGCTACAGCGCCTTCAGCACCCGCTCAATCTTGGCCTGCGCGCGCAGCAGCAGCCGGCTGTACTGCGCCTCTTTCTCCCCGTCAAACCGGAACGTGGGCGCGGACACGCTCAGCGCGTACCGGGCCTCGCCGTCCCGCCCCCGGATCGCCACGCCCACGCAGCACACGTTGTCGTTGTTCTCCTCGCGCTCCACCGCGTACCCCAAAAGCCGCACCCTGTCGAGCTGCGCGATCAGCGCCGCCGCGTCCGGCACCGTGCGCCCGGTGAACCGCTCGAAGGTTACCCCTTGATACAGCCGCAGGATCTGCTCGTCGGCCATCGTGGCCAGCACCGCCTTGCCCATCGACGTGCAGTACAGCGGCAGCCGCAGCCCCACGTGGCTGGTCATCCGGATGGATCGCGTGCACTCCAGCTTGTCGATGTACAGCATCTCGCTGCCCGCCAGCAGCCCGCAGTGCACCGTCTCGTTGATCTGGGCGAAAATCTCGCTCATGTGCCGCCGGATCACCTGGCTGACGTCCAGGCTGTTCACCGCCGCGCTCCCCACCTCGAACATCACCAGCCCCAGCTGATACCTGGCGCCCTCCGGCGCAAGCCGCACATACCGAAGGTCCAGCAGCGTGTGCACCAGGTTGAAGGCCGTGCTCTTGGGCAGCTGCATGGCCCGGGCGATCTGGTTCAGCTCCAGCCCGTCCGGATGCTCGGACAGCAGCTCCAGCATGCGCAAACCCCGCGCCAGCGTGCGGTTGACAGGTTCCGGCATGGCGCACCTCTCGTTCATATATATGAACGCCATTCATTCTCATGAATATTGTACCATTTGCGTTTTGTTTCTGTCAATCGCAAATGCAACAAAAAAGCCGCCCGGCGGAAGGGGCGGGCGGGCGCGGCATCGCTTTTCTCAATGGATGGGGTCTGGGGATGGAGTCTCCAGCGGGGCGCAGGGGCGGAGCCCCCGAGCGTCCCTCTCCCTCCCCTACGTGTTCCTGCCGTAGGCGAGCTCCTCGGGGTATTTCTGCAGCAGGACGCCGCCCTCGCGCAGGATCTGGACGGAGAAGTCGTCGGGGTAGCCCTCCTGATAGACGACGCGGACGATGCCGGCGTTGACGATCATCTTGGCGCAGATGACGCAGGGCTGATGGGTGCAGTAGAGGGTCGCGCCCTGGATGGACACGCCCTGGCGGGCTGCCTGGATGATGGCGTTCTGCTCGGCGTGGGTGGCGTAGCAGATCTCGTGCTGGGTGCCGGAGGGGATGTTGCGCTTTCTCCGTAGGCACTCGCCGCGCTCGATGCAGGTTTGGATGCCGGCGGGCGCGCCGTTGTAGCCGGTGGTGACGACGCGCTTGTCCCTGACGATGACCGCGCCGATCTTGCGGTTTTCCTGGTAGCAGCTGGCCCAGCTGGAGACCAGCCGCGCCATTTCGATGAAGCGCACATCCCACTTATTCACGGCACAGGTCGCCTCCCTTTTCAAATCGCCGGCACACGGCCTGATACATCTGGGGCGTGCCGATGTCGACGCACTCGCCGGTGAACAGGTAGCCCCGCACGTCCCGGAAGCGGTGCAGCCACTCGGGCAGGTGGCCGGGCGCGTCGGGCGAGTGGCCCTCGCCGAGGTACTGCCTGACCAGGGGCAGCGTGTCCCGCCGGTAGAGGTACAGCGCGTACACGCCGATGTCGGTGGGCGGCTCGTTGGGCTTCTCGACCAGCGCGAGCACGCGGCCGTTCCCGTCCAGCGTGGCCACGGCGAAGCGGCGCAGCATGTCCCGGTCGCGGATGCGCGCCATCAGTAGCGTGTCGCGGCCGGTGCGCAAAAAGTCGCGGTAGAAGTCGATCAGCGGAAAGGTGAAGAAGTTGTCGGAGGCGGCGACCAGCACGTCGTCGTCGATCCGGGCATGCTCGATGGCGAACTGGATGTCCCCCACCGCGCCCAGCTTGTTCGCGTCGTCGGTGGTGCCGTCGTCCAGCACCGAAAAGCGCAGGCCCGGGTAGCGGCCGGCCGCGCCCGCCGCCCAATCCCCGAACTGGCCGGCGAAGCGGTGGTTGGACACGATGTAAACATCTGTCAGGCCGGGGATGGTGGCGATCTCGCGCACCAGGTGATCCAGCATGGGCGCGCCCCCCAGCGGAAGCAGCGCCTTGGGCCGGTCGATGGTCAGCGGGTACAGCCGCGTGGCGTATCCCGCCGCCAAAATGATCGCTTTCATAGTCGCCCTCCGCTCGCCGCAAAAACTCTTGCTTCGATTATAGTGGGCCGGGGTATATTTGTCAAATAAGAATAACATTCGTAAAACAAAGGCAACCGTTTCGTGTTATGCTACGTCTAGAAAACATAGTGTTTCCATAGGATCACCACAACACCATGCGAGAGGTTTTCGATGAAGCAAGCCATCACAAAAGCACAGCGGCGAAAGATCGCCAAGAAAAAAAGACAGCAGGAGCTGCGGCGGCGCTTTTACTGGGTGGGCGGCGCGCTGGCCCTGCTGCTGTTGCTGGTGTTCAGCTTGCCGCTGCTGATGAACGGCGGCGCGCCCCGCAAGACCGGCGCCGACCCGGTGTCCCGGCCAGAGGCGCTGTACACCCCGGTGCCCACGCCCGTGCCCAGCCCCACGCCCATCCCCGGGCCGACCCCCGAACCCACGCCCGAGCCCACGCCCTACGCTTTCCACACCAGCGGGCGCGCCATCAAGGCCGAAAAGAAGATGATCGCGCTGACGTTTGACGACGGCCCGAACGGCAAGGTCACCCAGAAGATTCTGGACATTCTGGACAAGAACAAGGCCAAGGCCACGTTCTTCATGCTGGGCAGCCGCGCGCTGGACAACCCGAGCATGGTGAAAAAGGTGGCCGAGGCCGGCCACCAGATCGGCACCCACACCCACGACCACAAGAGCCTGATCCGGCTGACCCCGGACGAGATGCTGGCCGAGGTTGAGAAGAGCAAGTGGGCGATCAACGAGTCGGGCGGCGGCATCCCCACCCTGCTGCGCCCCCCCTACGGCAACACCGACGACGTGGTGCGCGAAACCATCCACATGCCCATGATCAACTGGTCGGTGGATACGCTCGACTGGAAGACCAAGAACGCCAAGGCGGTTTACAAGCACCTGACCGAGGACGTGAAGGACGGCGACATCGTGCTGATGCACGACCTGTACGGCACCACCGCCGACGCGCTGCAAAAGGCGCTGCCCAAGCTGCGCGAGCGCGGGTTCCAGTTCGTCACGATCGACGAGCTGTTCCAGGCCCGCGACGGCGCGCTGAAGCTGGGCACGGTGTACAAGTCGGGCCAGCCCAGCGTCACCAACAAGCCCAAGAGCAGCCAGTCCCCCGAGCCGGAGCAGACCAAGAAACCCAAGAAGAAGCCCAAGAAGAAAAAGTAGCGGGGGCGCTCACTCCTCCTCCGGGTAGGTCATGCGCACATAGCCCGGCACCACCCGCGCGCCCGTTCCGTCTCGTTTCATCATCATCGGGGTGATCTCCAACGGATCGTTGTAAAACAGCCACGGCCCGGCCGCTATGCAGCTTGGCAACTCGCCAATGTGCTCGATCACGGTGGAAATCTGCTTCCCGTCCAGCGAGGTTTTGTGCAGCCCGCGCGGGTTCTCGCCCGCGTACTGGAAATAGGCCGCGTCGCCGTCCACACACAGCGCGACGGCGTCCTTCAGGATCAGCTGGCGGTCGGAGCCGTCCAGCTTGATCGATTCAAACGCGGGGTTCCAGCCGGACCAGCCCAGATTGTAATAGATTCTGCCGTCCCGCACGGCGAGCAGCTTAATGCCCCGGCTCCATTTCACCAGCAGTTTCTTGCGCTTTTTTCCGTCCGCCCGCATCCTGTACAGCACCACGCCGCGGCTCCGTCTGCTCTGCCCGGGCAAGAATTCATAGTTCGTGTAATAAATCCATCCGTCATGCACGGCAAAAGTCCCCACGATGGCCTTGCTATGATATAACTTCAGCGCATCCTTGTCGGACGCGGGCTTGGTCAGGTCCAGCTTGAAAACGCCGCGCGTGGAATTGTTCAAATGGCCCACCAAAAAGGCGTCCGTGCCCACAATTTCAAAAAACTCCCATTCGCCTTTTAGTATCCCTTCTGGATCTCCGCCGCCGCCGGCCATGCGGAAAAGGGAATACCGGTCGGCGCCGCCCTCTTTGCTGTAGTAGAGTGTGTCGCCATCGACAGCCAAGTACAGGAAACTGTCCTCGTTAATCTGTTGGGATCCACTCCCATCCTCGCGCATCCTGAACATTTTTTCGTTGATTTGATAATAGATCCATCCATCAGCAAGCACATAACCTTGTCCAGACGGGACGGCTTCGGGCGGCTCGGCTGGGGAGGCCCAGGCCGGGCTTGTCCACGCAACGGCAAACATCAAAACCAGCGCGCCGATTCGCTTCCAGAACATGGAATTCACCCCCTTGATGGGTTAGATGGAAAACCGGCGCGTTCGGTTGCGTTTGCGCCGGTTTCCGCGCACTCACCGATATTGTTAAGATTTGCCGCTTTTCTTTACATCGGGCGAAATCGCCCGGTTTTTCTATTGCTTTTGGGCAACCGATGGGTTATACTGGGTGGCGTTGATGTAAATTTCGGAAGGAGGCCTCACGATGAATTGCAAGCACAATGGACTGCGTATCCGCTTGGTGAACAATTGCATCGCGCGCCGCCTTTCGCATGGTGAGCACAGCTAGGCAACCTTTGTCTGCCGCTGTCATTCCATCCGGGCGCGCGATGAACATTCGCGGCCCGGATCTTTTTTGTGTCATCGAAAATCTTTGGCTGCGGCCAAATCTTTTCGATGAGCGAAAACGCCTCGTCGATCTCCCTGCGGGATCTCTCCTCGGAAGGGGAACAAAGGCAGGATTTCTTGTGAGGCCCCGGCCTCACGGCCAGAAATCCTGTAGGGAAGCGGACACTTGGTCCGCTCCTCGGTGGCGGCAAAGCCGCCGCCTGCGGAATGTCTGTGGAGGGCCCCCGCCCTCCACGCCTCCCCCGGAGGGAGGCCGCCTGCGGAATTTCTGTGGAGGGCCCCCGCCCTCCACGACTCCCGGGGGAGGCCGCCTGCGGAATTTCTGTGGAGAGCCCCGGCCCTCCACGCCTCCCGGGGGGAGGGAATGTCCGGGGAGACGGCATCGATTGAAAGACCCTCGATTCACAACGGTAAGGATGTGGTCACATGTTTATTCGCAGAACCAAGATGATGTTTGCCATGATCGCCGAGCAGGGGTCGCGGTACGCAACCGCGATCGCCTGCGTGGCGGTGTCGGTGTGCATCGCGATCCTGACGCCGCAGGTGATGCGCGTGCTGATCGACGGCGTGATCGGCGGCAACGCGCTGACGGGGCTGCCCCGCGCCGTGATCGATTACGTGGGCAGCCCGGGCGGGCGCGCCTTCCTGCAGCAAAACCTGTGGCTGCTGGCGCTCATGATGCTGCTGCTGAACATCGTGGGCGGCGCTTTCCAGTACCTGCGCGGGCGGCAGACCGCCATCGCCAGCGAGACCATCGCCAAGAACCTGCGCGACCGGCTGTACGCCCACATCCAGTCGCTGCCCTACAGCGAGCACGTGAAGGCCATGACCGGCGACTGGATTCAGCGCTGCACATCGGACGTGGACACCGTGCGCCACTTTTTGGCGGCGCAGTTCGTGGAGGTGTTCAAGACGCTGTTCATGGTCGCTTTCGCGCTCTACTTCATGATCAGCATGAACCCGGCGCTGACGCTGGTGTCGATGATTCTGGTGCCGCCGCTGTTCTTCTTTGCGTTTCTGTTTTTCAAGTGGGTGCAGAAGCTGTTTCTGGGCTGGGACGAGAGCGAGGGCAAGCTGTCGGCGGTGCTGCAGGAGAACCTGTCCGGCGTGCGCGTGGTGCGCGCGTTCGCGCGGCAGCAGTTTGAAGTCGAGAAATTTAGGGCCGCCAACGACGACCTGCACAAAAAGAGCATCAAGCTGTGCGACCTGCTGGCCGTCTACTGGTCGAGCGCCGACCTGCTCAGCATGGTGCAGGTGGCGATCACGCTGGGCGTCGGCGTTGTGATGTCCGCCCGGGGCGAGATCCAGGTGGGCGAGCTGACCGCGTTTGTGAGCTACACTTCCATGCTGCTGTGGCCCATCCGCCAGCTGGGGCGCATCCTGTCGGATTTCGGCAAAAGCCTGGTGTCGGTGGGCCGGCTGGACGAGGTGCTGTGCATCCCCTCCGAGACCGAGGCCAGCGACGTGACCGACGCGCCGCTGGACCGGGACATCGAGTTTGACCGGGTGGGGTTCAGCTATGACGGGGGCAAGGTGGTGCTCAGAGACGTTTCCTTCACCGTGAAGCGCGGCCAGACGGTGGCCATTCTGGGCTCGACGGGCTCGGGCAAGTCCACCATGATGCTGATGCTGCAGCGGCTGTACGAGCCGCAGCAGGGCGAGATCCGGATTGGCGGCGTGCCCCTGAACCACATCCGCAAGCACCACCTGCGCAGCCGCGTGGGGCTGATCCTGCAGGAGCCGTTCCTTTACTCGCGCACCGTGAAGAACAACATCGCCATCGCCAGGGGCGAGACCCCCCAGGAGCTGCTCCGCGAGATCGCCGAGACCGCCCGCGCCCACGAATTCATCACCGAGTTTGAAAACGGCTACGACACGTTGGTGGGCGAGCGCGGCGTGACGCTGTCCGGCGGCCAGATGCAGCGCGTGGCCATCGCCCGCACGCTGCTGAAGGACAACGACATCCTGATCTTCGACGACTCGCTGTCGGCGGTGGACACCGAAACCGACGCGCAGATCCGCGAGGCGCTGAAGGCGCGGAACGCGGGCCTGACCACCTTCATCATCAGCCACCGGCTGACCACGCTGATGGGCGCCGACCTGATCCTGGTGCTCAAGGACGGCGCGATCGCGCAGCAGGGCTCCCATGAGCAGCTGATCGCCCAGGACGGCCTGTACAAGAGGATCTACAACATCCAGACCACGCTCGAGGAGGAGCTGGAGGCGGATGCGTCCTAGCGGGCAAAGCGCCTCTCCCCCGCCCCCCCAGGTCGGCCAGATGCTGTCCTTTGCCCTGCGGGCGGCCGGATGTTTCACGTTGTTCCCCGGCCCAGCCCGGTGCCGCACTGGCTTTGCCCCGTCGGCCAGCCTGAAAATCCGTCCCCCGGAAATCGGTATTGTCGATTTCCGGTACCGGTTCGGTCGTACCAAAAGCGCTTGAAGGGGGGGCTGGGGGGATCCTGCGCAAGATCCCCCCAGTGCTCTTTGGTTCTTTCTCACACTTGAGAAAGAACATGTTTAATATATATCTATTTTTCAATAGAAAGAACAAGCTCGATTCATTTTCTTTCATAAAGAAATATAGAAATCAGTCTATTCCTGTCCTTTCTTCTCCGAGAAAGGACCAAAGAAGGGCCGGGGGGGCCCGGCGGGGGGACCCCCCGGGGCCCCCCCCCCCGAGGGTGGTGGGGCCCCCGCCGCACCACCCCCCCCCCGGGGCCTCCCCCCCACCCATAACCCCCCCCCCCCCAACCTGTTTTTCTTCTGTTGGGGGTCCCGTTGCGGTCTAACAAACCGCGACGAGGGGGGTCCCAGGGGGGACCGACGCC
>JAVBQA010000089.1:0-2625 GCA_031549325.1 Eubacteriales bacterium
CGAACATGCTCATCACGCCGCACATCGCGTGGGCCCCCAAGGAAAGCCGCCAGCGGCTGATGGACATCGCAGTGGCCAATTTGCGGGCGTTTGTGGATGGCGCGCCGATCAACATCGTGAACAAGTAGGCCGAGAGGGTGCGGCCAGGCTCGATTGGCATGGGCGTTTTCAAAGGGATCCCCCTGTTACTGGCCGAGGCCAGTAGGATCATCCGCGCTAGCGACGAGCTGGGCATCTAGGTGGAGATCGTGGAGGGCATGTCGCGGCCTGGGAGGCGCGCCTGCAGAAGGTCTGACAGCCGGCGGCTGAGCAGACCGGCGGCCTTCATGGGCAGCGACTGGGCGCCGGGCACGGTGTGGCCATCTACAAAAGCGATGTTTGAAAGCATGTGAGAAGGCGCGATGCCGGGCGGGGTTCCGGGCAGCAGTTTTATAAAGCGGCGATCCTCCGGGTGGTAGAGCAGGGAACCCACCAGGTCGGTTTCGGCCACCAGGTTGCGCACCGAGGAATTGACCAATCGCGTGGTTTGCCGATCGTCCAGCGCGCCGGAGGCAAAACCCTGACCATCGAACGCCGCGCCGCCGATGACGCGGGAGTCGGCTGCCGCGGCATACAGCGCGTTGTGGCCGCCCTTGCTGTGGCCTGTGACCCATACGCGGGGGCCGGTGAACTCTGAGAGAAACCACAGGATGTCCGGATACTGCACCGACACGCCGCTGATGCCCGCGCCAAAATTGTCCACCCAATCGATCTCGCTTGGCACATCCTCGCTCTCTGAGCCCCGAAACGCCGCCAGATCTGCCTCCGGCCCGCTCAGCGCGATCGCACAGAAACCGGTGCTGGGATTGTGGTCTGCACCGCCCAGAAACGGCAACCGCTGCACATTCGCGTAGGCCGAGTCGTGCGACTCGGCCAGCGCCTGCACGATGGGGCCGGGTTGGATGTCCGCGTTTGGGTGGTTCCTCTGATGCTCCACCACACGCTGGCATAGCTGACGCACGCTGAGGTTTGCCGCGCCGCTCAGGTAATGCCAGGGTAGACGCTGGTAGGCCAACTCGGAAATCAGCCGCAGGTCGTAGTCGGTCAGCGGATCGCAGAAAGGCGTAGACAGATCAGGCGGCGGCGTGGGCGACAGCTGGCTGGGCGGGCCGTCATATGTCAGGCAGCCCAGCAGACGTCCGTCCGAAAGCGCGGTACGGGCGCAAAAACTGTGCTCAGGCGGCGAACCCAGCACAGCGCCTGGCGGCGGGTAGTACGCCAGCAGCGACAGAGAGCCGCAGTTTGGCAAACTTGCCAGCGACGCGCGCAACCGCTGGATTTCGGATGCCTCATCGAATTGCCGCACCGGCACGAACAGGGACAGCATCAGGCGCAGTGAGTCCGGGCAGCTGTCCGGGAAATCATCCGATGCGATCTGTTCGATGTGTAGCGGCGCGGCGAAGCACACATCCAGCGCCAGTTGGATGTTCGAACCATAGACCAGCTTCAGCCCCTGGCTGATTCGCGCTTGCAGCCGTGCGGTCGCCAGCGCGGCCGGGTAGCCGTCCAGCGTCAGCTTGTGCGTGCGCTCGTCCAGCTCGCAGGGGAACTCGACGCCCGGGTATTCATCGCCAGAAGCCCGCGCGCGGTAAGCGACAGAGCCGTCGAAGTCCCGCTCAAGCCGCCTGACCGTCGACACATGAAACCCGTGCCCATAGGCATCCTTCAGCGCGGTTTCCAGAAATCGCGCCGGATTCGAGAACTCCAAGCACACCACATCCTTCAGCCTGCCATTGTATGCTTCGCCTGTGAACAGAAAGAACCGCCCCGCCGCTTCCGGCGTCCCGGTTCGAAAGCCAGGCAAGGCGTTCTTTTTCGGTGAATGGGGAGAAGATTTTGGCAGGCGCTCACTTTCATCAAATTCTCATCTTGCTCAAAGCTGCGTTTCATGACAGCGCGGGTGGGATATGCTATAATTGAACTGTTGAAACGAGAGGAGGCGGAACAAAGTGAGCAACAACATCGCGGACGACCTGAAGAAGCTGGCCATGGCCGGCTTGGGAGCGGCGGCGCTGGTGACGGAGAAATCCATGGCGTGGATTGACGAGCTCTCCAAGAAGGGCGAGGAGACCAGCCAGAACGCGCAGCCTATCATCGACGATTTGGCCAAGAAGGGCGCGGACGCATTCGAGAAGGGCAAGGTCATCGGTAGCGACCTGAAGGACAAGCTGACCCGCGCATTCACCGACTGCGCCGACCAGATGCAGCAGATGGATGTGAACGAGGTCAAGGATTCCATGGAGGGCATGACGGACGACACGCTGAGCGAGCTGAAGGCGCACCTGGAGAGCGTGATGGATCTGCGCAAGAGCCAGTCCGATGAAGCGCAGGAAACCCCTGAAGAATAGACGGTTTGTCAACAACGGCGCAAAAGATGGCCATCTTTTGCGCCGTTGTTGCGTGCATTTGTCCATGTGACCTGTTATAATGCTGGAAGATTTAATGCCAATTCAAAATGGTAACGCCACGTCGCGCCGGATTATTTTCCGCCCTGAGGCGTCGCCCTCCGCTTAGCGTAGCTCTGCTACGCTGCACTCCAGCTCCTTGCAGGGCGAAAAAAACGCTCGCCGCTTTGGAGGCGTTACT
>JAVBQA010000040.1:0-16754 GCA_031549325.1 Eubacteriales bacterium
GTCGTAGGCCATGTCGCTCTCACGAATGAGCCCCAGCGCCTCACCCTCGGCGCTGCCGTTTGAGAAGTCCGCGAACAGCCGCGCCGGCCTCACCTCCGCCAGCGCCCCACTCACCCCCAACGCCACAAGAACCGCCAACAACATCGCCAATGACTTTCTCATGTCCAAGCCACCCTTCTGTTAAGATGCTATGAACATTGGACGACTCTGGAAACTCGGTGGTTGCATGTTCTCCCGCAACCACGAATGCACGTCCCCAAAACCCAAAAAAGACCCCACGCAATGGTGAGGCCGTCCATGTCTAGGTAAGCGCTGATGAAAGGGACCGCCGGGATTGAGGTGGATTTTTCGTTCCGGCAAGAAGCCGGAGCGCAGGAATAGCAGAGCTATTTCAAGCGGAGCGCGCCGCCGCCGGAGTGGAAAAGGCTCCTCAAGACCGGTGCCCGATTTGATCAGCGCTTACCTAGGGCGCGTTTCAAAACGCAAATTCAGTTCACGGAGTTTTGAAACATCCTTAGCTTTTTCCTTTGGTCTGCTTGTAGAGCTGGTTGCCATACACCGCCGCGCCGGCTGCCAGCGTGCCCTGGATCACGGCGTCTGCTGTGAAGCCCAGCATCTGCACGCTCAGCACCACCCCGGCCCCTGTCAGTACCCACGGAATGCACCAGTCGGGACATTGGGGCGTTGCCTTCAGTATGCCACCGACGATCAGCAGCACTGGAATCAGCACCAGTGCCTTGTCCACGATGTGCGCCATGAATTCAAAGGTGAATTCCTCCATTGATTTCCAACCTCCTTCGGCTCGTCTATCGCGCGCCGTGCGCTTTTCAAGTCGCGTTGAAGCGCGTTGGTGCGCTCGATGATGTTGTCATGCTTTGCTCGTTCCTGTTCGCCTTCGTTTCTGTATCCATTTTTGATCAAAGGAGGCGCGCACGCCGCTAGCAGGCGCGCGCGTCTCCTGGAATTGAAAGAGACGCCGCACAAAGCGACGCCTCTCCTTTGTTTGGGCACGGTATAAAGACGAACGCCTTCGCGGTCGCCCCGCATGCGGCCTGGCCACCCCGATTGGGTCACAAAAAGCGCATGTGATCCATGCGCTTCAGGCTGATTGCATTGTCTGTTCGCGTGCCATTCCGCCGAGTTTAGATTAGCACACAAGGGCTGCGCGCGTCAATGACCAATGTCGCGTTGCTTTCATCCCATGGTCGTGGCGGAATGGGCAACCCTGCGCGCGCGCTCGGTGTCATTTAGAAACATTTGTTCCGTGTTCAACTCCGGATCCGATCCATTCCCCTCGCAAACAAGCCGTGTCAAGTTCGGCTCATTTGGTTTCAGCGCCCAAAACCCCCTTGACATTCGCCGGATACCTATGGTATCATCCGTTTATCGAACATATGTTCTATATCCAGTCCGTCCGGCGTTTGTTCTGTCGTCGTCATGTGTCGGCCACGCATTTGTTTCTTGCGGTAGAACCAGCAAAAACCTACAAACCAAGGAGAGTGAAACCATGATTCGCGACATGAAATCGCTGCTGTTGAGCCACAAGGTGCTGTTGTCCCGGCAGGCCGCCATCCAGGCGAGGCTCGTGGTTATCGAGTCCTCAAACAAGCGCCAGCTGGAGCAGAAGATTTCCGAAATGTCCCTGGGCCGAGGGCCAATGGACGGTCTGCCCAAGCCCGAAAACCGCGGCAGCATCACCGAGTATGTGGCGCTGCACTATCAGGAGGAATTCAACCAGACCACCCGCGCCGAGGTTGCCCAGCTTCGCGCCGAGCTGGACTCGGTGGAGTACAACCTGAGCATCTACCGGGCGGGCATGGCATCCATGAACGAGCTGGAGCAGGCGTTCATCCGGCTGCATTACGACGAGCAGCTTTCCTACGTGAAGCTGGCCACGCGCATGATCCTGCCGGGCGACCCCAACACCCAGCTCTCGGTGTCCACGCTCAAGCGCATGAACCACGCGGTTCTCGAGAAGCTCAGCATGGCGCTGGGCCCGCAAATCCCTTGCGCGAGAATCTGTGGCTTCTAGAAATCATCAAGCCAAACGCAACGCCCCGGGATCCAGCGATCCCGGGGCGGTACGCATGCAACGAACTAAGCGATGCCCAGATAGGTCTTTTTGATGATGTCGTCCTTGGCCAGCTCATCGGCCGGACCGCTCTTGACGATGCGCCCCAGTTCCTGCACATAGGCGCGGTCGGCGATCTTCAGCGCGGCGTTGGCATTCTGCTCGACCAGCAGAATGGTAACCCCGTCCTTGTTGATGCGCTGGATGATGGTGAAGATGTCCTGAACCACCAGCGGCGCCAGCCCCATGGACGGCTCGTCCAGCATCAGCAGCTTAGGCCGGCCCATCAGCGCGCGCGCCACGGCCACCATCTGCTGCTCACCCCCGGACAGCGTGCCCGCGTTTTGCCTTTCGCGCTCCTTGAGGCGCGGAAACAGGTCAAAGCAATACTCCATGTTCTTCTGGACACTCTGCGCGTCCTTATCCAGGTATGCGCCCATCAGCAGGTTCTCGCGCACGGTCAGCAGCGGGAACACCAAACGGCCTTCCAGCACCTGCAGCAGCTTGATCGATGCGATCTTGTTGGGGGCCATGTTGTCGATGCGATGGCCCATGAAATCGATCGTGCCGCCGCTGTTCTTGCCGAGCAGCCCCGAGATCGTGCGCAGCAGCGTGGTCTTGCCCGCGCCGTTTGACCCAATCAGGCTCACGATCTCCCCCGGAAACACATCAAAAGACACGCCGTTCAGCGCATGGATCTTGCCGTAGTGATAATGCAGGTCTCGAACGGATAGGATCGGATCCATGTCACTCACCTCCACCCAGATACGCCTCGATCACGCCCGGGTCCTTTTGTACTTCCTCGGGCGTGCCAAACGCGATGCGCTTGCCATAGTTCAGCACGCAGATGCGGTCCGTGATGCCCATGACGAACTTCATGTCGTGCTCCACCAGCAGCACCGTGACGCCCTTCTCCCGGATGGCCAGCACCAGGTCGCGCAGCTGATCCTTCTCGGTCGGGTTCATGCCGGCGGCCGGCTCGTCCAGCAGGATCAGCTTGGGATCGCTGGCCAGCGCGCGCCCGATCTCAAGCAGCCGCTGCTCGCCGTAGGACAGCGACGCGGCGATGGATTCCTCGCGGTGGCTGATGCCGACGAATTTCATGATCTGCCGCGCCCTTTCGCGGGCGGCGCTCTCCTCGCGGCGGTGCTTGGGCGTGTGCAGCAGCGAGTCCAGCATGTTGCTCTGGAGGCGCGTGTGCTCCCCCACCAAAATATTGTCCAGTGCAGGGATATCCTTGAACAGATTGATGTTCTGGTAGGTGCGGGCGATCCCCAGCTGGTTGATCTCGTACATGTATTTGCCGTCGATGCGCTGGCCCTCGAGGCAGATCTCCCCGGTGGTGGGCCTGAACGTGCCGCTCACCATGTTGAACACGGTGGTCTTTCCCGCGCCGTTGGGGCCGATCAGCCCGAAGATCTGTCCCTTCTCAATCTGAAAGTCCAGCTCAGAGACGGCCTTCAGTCCTGAGAAGTCGATGCCCAGCTTTTTGACCTCAAGAATTGGCATTCTGCGCGCCTCCTCTCCGACTGAGCAGGTTTTGCAGGCTGTGCCCGATGCCGGTGACGCCGCTGGGCTGGAACAGGATCACGATCAACAGGAACACGCCATAGATCAGCATGCGATAGCTGGACAGCGCCTGGAAGCCCTCCTGAATAAACGTGATGATCAGCGCGCCCAGGATCGGCCCCAGCATGTTTCCGCTGCCGCCGAACAGCAGCATGGTGATGAAGATGACCGAGGTGTTTTGCACAAACGTATCGGGGCTGATGAAGCCCACCATGTGCGCGTACAGCGCGCCCGCGATGCCCACGTAGAACGCCGAGATCGCGAACGAAACGGTCTTGGTGCGCTTGATGTTTACGCCGCAGCCATTGGCTGCCATCTGGTTCTCGCGGATGGCGATCATGGAGCGGCCAAGCCTCGAATGGATCAGGTTCTGCTTCAGGATCAGCAGCAGCGTCAGGAAGGCGAGCACCAGGAACACATACATGTATTTGCTCTTGATGGCCGCGAAGCTGAGCCCAAACAGCGTGACCGGCGGCACCGACGTGATGCCGATGTAGCCGTTGGTGAGCCCCGCGAAGTTGGCCACAAACAGCAGCATGATCTGGTTGAACGCGATCGTCAGCAGCGACAGGAAGTGGAACACCAGCTTCGAAGCCGGCATGGCCAACAGCGCGCCGATGCCCGCGGCGATCAGCGCCGCGATAAAGATCGTGACCATCGGGGGAAGCGGCGTCAACCCCAGCTTGGCGATGCCCCACTCCCTGTGGGACAGCAGCACCGATCCGTAAGCGCCGATGCAGAAGAAACCGGCGTGGCCAAACGAGATCTGGCCGGTGTAGCCAAACAGGATATCCAGCCCAGTGGTGGCGATGCCGTAGATGCCGATGTAGCACAGCAGCACGTACAGGTACTTGTTCTGCCGAAACACAATGTTGTTGTTGGACATGATCAAAAACGTGGCGATCAGACCCACCACCAGGGCGGCGCACAGCCTGCGGTTGCGCGGGTTGTCGAGCAGCGTTTTCACGGTTGCACTTCCTCCTTTCGTCAAATGCTGTAGACCTTGGCGTTGAAGATGCCGGTGGGCTTAAAGATCATGAACAGGATCATGACGCCATAGACGATAAACTCCTTATATACGGAGGAGACATACGCGGCAACAAAGGTCTCCAAAATGCCGATGAACAGCGCGCCCACGATGGCGCCGTAGATGTGACCATAGCCGCCGATGACCGCGCCCGCGAAACTCTTGGCCGCCAGGTTGTTGCCCAGTTGGTAGGACACGTACATCGTCGGGGCGACCAACACGCCGCCCAGGCAGGCCAGCGCGGCCGCGATGCCATAGGTGACGCCGATGGTCATGTTGACATTGATGCCCATGCAGCTGGCGGCGGTCTTGTTCTGGGCCGCGGCGCGCATGGCGGTGCCAAACTTGGTCTTGTTCAGGAAAAAATGCAGCACGAGCATGGCGCACAGCGCCACCACGATGCAGGTGATCTGCTCCTTGGTGACGGTTGCCGTGCCGAGGCTGATGGTGTTGTTCTGGCCGTAAAGCGGTGGGAAGTAGTTCATGCGGCTGCCCCAGATCAGCATCGCCGCGTTCTCGACGATGATGGACAGCGCAATGGTGGTCAGCACCACATAGACGTTTTTGGCTTGCTTTTTTACCAGGCGGCGAATCGCAAACCGCTCCATGGCCCAGCCGATGAAAAACATCACGATCAACGCGCCCAGCAGGCAAATCAGAAAGGGCAATTTCCAAATCGCGTACATCTGCCAGGCCACGTAAGCGCCGAACATCAGCAGGTTGGCCTGGGTGAAGTTCATGTAGCCGGACGCCTGGTAGATCAGGCTGTAGCCCAGCGAGAGCATTCCATATGTGCATCCCAGCACCAGTCCGCCGACCAGCACCGATATAACCATCTGCATAGGTTTCCCTCTTTTCAACAAACGTGTATAGCGCCATGCCAATCGTCGCGGACCCAGGAAACGAGACGGGCCGAGTGCTCCAGCCCGCCCCCTCGTGGGAATCGGCAGGTCAGAGAGCCCGGCCACGACCGTGGTGCAGCGGATCACCGGGGGATCCCCCGGTGATCCGCGCCAAAACACTACTTATAGGTGTCGGCATTGCCGCCCTGGTCCAGGAAGTTCTGGAAAGACATGTTTTTGCCGCCATGAGTGACAAAGATCTGCTGGCCGCTGAGGCACTCGCCGTTGTCGAATGCGGAGTAGTCCGCCGCGCCCGCGAGCAGCTCGATCTTCATGTTCTTGATGGTGTCGCGCACGGCGGGGCCGTCCTTGGCGCCGGCGGTCTGGACGGCCGTCAGCAGCACGTTGGTGGCGTCAAAGGCGCGATAGGCCACGTCTGAGATCGGCATCGTGCCGTACTCTTTGACATAAGCCGTCAGGAACGCGCGCTCGGCGTCGGTGTTGCCCTCCTCGGGGGAATCCGGCACGCAGTGGGGCGCAAAGAACACGATGCCGTTGGCAGCCTCGCCGCCCACGCGGCGCATGTCGGTGGAGGAGAAGGTCTCGCAGCCGTAGATGTAGCCGGCGTAGCCCAGGGCGCGCAGCTGCTTCACCATCAGGCAGCCCTGCTCGGCCTGCGCGAAAACGATGACGCCGTTGGGCTTGTTGTTCACAATGGAGGACAGCGCGCCGGTCCAGTCGGTTTCGCCCTGCATGGCCTGCTGCTCATCGACGACGGTGATCGAGGGCGTCTCGTCGATGACCTTTTTGACCTGGGTGTAGGCGGAGATGTTTCCGTCGTCCTGGTAGATCAGCGAGGCGACTTTGTCGCTCTTGAGCTGCACCATGGCGTCCACCAGGGGCTTCGCGCCGCCGGAGGAGTTGGGCAGCGCGCGGAACAGGTAGGTCCAGCCCTTCGTCAGCCACGCCGGGTTCATGCCGGTGGCGACTTCGGGAATCTCGGAGGCCTCAACCAGGTCGCCTGTGGCCTGGATGTTGCCGGACAGCTGGGAACCCACCAGGCCATCCACCTTCATCTCGTCGATCAGATAGGAAACGCCCTTCACGGCGCCTTCGGTGGTGCCGCCGTCGTCATACAGCTGAACGCCAACCTGGCCGCCCAGCACGCCACCCTTTTCGTTCCACAGCTTGACGGCCAGCAGGATGGCGTCGCGGCCGTTGGAACCAGCCGTGGCCACGCTGCCCGTGAATCCGCCGTAATGGCCGATCACGTAGGAGAAGTCTTCCGCGAGCGCCAGGGTGCTGGGCACCAGCATCGCGATCACCAGCAGGGTCACCAGGAATTTCTTCATAAGAATGGGCCTCCTTATATTTTTCTTAATGGCGCTCCGCGCCACTAAAAACCCAAAAAGACCTTCGATTCCGCCCTTGCGTGGTTCTTTAGGTAAGCGCTGATTAAAACGACCGCCGGGATTGAGGTGGATTTTTCGTTCCGGCAAGAAGCCGGAGCGCAGGAATAGCAGAGCTATTTCAAGCGGAGCGCGCCGCCGCCGGAGCGGAAAAGGCGCCTCAAGACCGGTGGCTGATTTAATCAGTGGCTACTTAGTACGGGCGGCAACAGGCCGCTCCTACAGGCTCGGACCCCCGAGCGGACTTTCCTTCCCAATGGCGCGCGGCACACGCCGGCAGGGCCTCACCCCTTGATCCTGCTGCCCGAGACCTTCTCATAGTACTTGGCGAGGGTGCTGTGGTCGTCCTGCCCGCAGCCGTCGGCGCGCAGCGTCTGCATCATCTCCATCACGACGGCGGTCAGCGGCAGCGGAGAGCCCACCGCGTGGCCGGTCTCCAGCGCGTTGTTCAGGTCTTTGATGTGCAGGTCGATCTTGAAGCCCGGCTTGAAGTTGCGCTCGAGCATCATCGGGCCTTTGGCGTTCATGACGGTGGAACCCGCGAGGCCTCCCTTGATCGCCTGGAACACCAGCTCCGGATCCACGCCCGCCTTGCTGGCCAGCAAGAACGCCTCGGACACCGCCGCGATGTTCAGCGCCACAACCACCTGATTGGCCAGCTTGGTGGTGTTGCCCGCGCCCACCGCGCCGCACCAAACGGCGCTCGCGCCCATCTGCAGCAGGATCTCCTTGACTTCCTCAAACAGCGTCTCGTCGCCGCCCACCATGATGGACAGCGTGCCGTCGATGGCCTTGGGCTCGCCGCCGGACACCGGCGCGTCCAGCATGCGCACGCCTTTGGCCGCGCAGGCCTTGCAGATTTCCTGAGAGGCGCCCGGGGCAATGGAGCTCATGTCCACCAGAATGGCGCCGCGCTTTGCGCTCTCCAGCACGCCGTTTTCGCCCATAACCACGGTCTTCACATGAGGCGAATTGGGCAGCATGGTGATGATCAACGGGCAGGCCTGCGCCACTTCCTTGCTGGAGTCGGCCGCCAGGGCGCCCAAAGACGCGACATAGTCTACGTTTTCCTTGACGACGTCGAACACGACCAGCTCGTGGCCCGCCTTCAACAGATTCGCCGCCATGGGCTTGCCCATGATCCCAAGACCGATAAACCCAATTTTCATGATGGCTACTTCCCTTCCATGATTGGTTGAATTATGCGTTCAGCAGCGACAGCAGCGACTTTTCGATGTGCTCCGCCGTCAGGCCGTAGTGCTTCAGCACGTCGTCATAGCAGTGACCGCTGCTGCCATATTCGTCGTTCAAGCCCACCAGTTCCACGGGCACGCTGGTCTTTCTGAGCGCCTGCATCACCGCCGCGCCCAGACCGCCGATGATGCTGTGCTCCTCGGCCGTCACCACTGCGCGGCAACCGGCAGCCAGCTGCCGGACGCGCTCGTCGTTCAGCGGCTTGATCGTGTGCACGTTGACTACGCGCACAGAGAACTTGTCCTTCAGCGCTTCCGCCGCGTCAAGCGCCAGCTTGCACATGTAACCGGTGGCAAACACCACGGCGTCCGTGCCCTCGCGCAGCACCTTGGGCTCACCGATTCTGAAGGGTTCGCCTTCCGCCGTCAGGTTGGGCACATCGTTCCTGAGCACGCGGATGTAGCATGGCCCGTCGTGTTCCACCATGGCCTTGACCGCTTCGACCGTCTCATTGGCGTCGCAAGGAGACAGCACCACCATGCCCGGGATCACGCGCATCAGTGCGATGTCGTCGATGGCCTGGTGGGTGGCGCCGTCGGCAAAATCCGAAACGCCCGCCGAGCTTCCGCACAGCTTTACGTTCAGCTCGCCGATGCCGATGGTCTGCCGGATCTGGTCGTAGGCGCGACCGGCCATGAACACCGCGAACGTGTTTGCGAACGGAATCAACCCGGTCGTCGACAGCCCGGCCGCCGTGGATACCATGTCGGCCTCGGCGATGCTCATCTCGAAGTGACGCTCCGGATACGCCTGCTCGAACAGCTTGCCCATGGTGGAGGCGCACAGGTCCGCGTCCAGTACGACGATGCGCTTGTCGGTCTTCCCGAGCTCAACCATCGCGTTGCCAAAAGCCATTCTCTGATTGGTGTACATGCGCTTACGCCTCCCCTTCCGCGCCCAGATCGCACAGGGCCTTGTGATAGGTCTCCTCGGTCAGCACGCCATTGTGATAGGCGGCATTATTCTCCGCGAAACTGACGCCTTTTCCCTTGACGGTGCGGGCGATCAGCACGGTGGGCCTGCCGTTATACTCGTCGGCTTTGTCGAGCGCGTCAAGGATCTGCCCCATGTCGTGGCCATCGATCTCGATCACGTTCCAGCCAAACGAGCGCCACTTCTCGGGCAGGTCGCCGGAGTCCATGCGATCGCAGATCTTGCCCATGGCTTGCATGCCGTTGTTGTCCAGAATGCCGATCAGGTGGTCGGCCTTATGGGCGCTGGCGGCCATGGCCGCCTCCCAGATCTGGCCCTCGGCGATCTCGCCGTCCCCCATCAGCACGTAAACATTGCTGTCAATGCCCTGCAGCCGGTTGCCGAGCGCCATCCCCAGCCCAATCGACAGCCCCTGTCCCAAAGAGCCCGTGCCCGCCTCAATGCCGGGGGTCTTCCGGTAGTCCGGGTGGCCCTGCAGGTAGAACCCGATCTCCTTGGTGTGCTTCAGGTCTTCGACCGGGAAGTAGCCCGCCTCGGCCAGCGCGGCGTATTGCAGGATGGCGACGTGGCCCTTGCTCAGCAGGAACCGGTCGCGCTCCGGCATCTTGGGGTTTTTCGGGTCGTGCTTCATCTTGTGGAAGTACAGCGCGGTCACCAGGTCCGCCGACGAGCACGATCCTCCCACATGCCCCGGCACACCCACGCCCACGCTCACGATGACGTCGGCGCGAATCTTCTGCGCCATGTCTTTCAGCGAGGCGATTTTCTGTTGTCTGTCCATGCCAAACACCCCTTCCCGATCAAAAATTGTCCTTGAAAAAGCGAAGCGCCCTCTCCGCATCCAAGTCAAAGTTATTGGCGTAGGCCTCGCAGCTGATTCGCTGATCGTAGCCCGCCTGACGCAACGCGTCGATGAACGCGCGGTAGCCAGCGTCCTCCGAGATGTCAGTGGGAAAAACGCGACCGTCGGGCCGCGCAAAGTGCACATGACGCAGGTACTCGCGCCCGAGCGACGCCACATGCGATGCGGGCTCGCCCTCCACCGTCATGTGGTAGTAGTCCACCAGCACGCGGACGGAATCCTCATGGACCGCGCGGGCCAGCGCCGCGCCGGTCTTGAAAGAATTGATCAGGTTGCACTCCGCCTTCCTCAGCGGCTCGATGGCAACTGTGATGCCGCGCGCTTTCGCCAGCGGGGCCACGCGGCGCAGCAGCTCCACCACCTGCAGCGCGCCCTCGTCCAGCGGGAAGCCGTCCGGCACATTCTTCGCGCCGCCGCTGCCAAACACGACGATTTTCGCGCCCAGCGCGGCCGCGCGGTCAAGCGCTTTTTGCACATAGCACATCACCGCGTCCATGTCGACGCCGTCCCCTGTCAGCCGAATGGTCTTGGGAAAGAAGTTGTTCATGGTCTCGCAGACGAGGCCCGAGCTGTGAACGCGGGCTTTCAGCGACTGGAAGTCAGCCTCTGAAAGCGCCGCCGTCTCGGCCAGCGGAAGCTCGACATAGTCAAAACCCAGCGCCGCGAGCCGCTCGATGTGTTCGACGCCCGTTCCGTCCGCGCCGGTGGCCACCATGTTCAAACAGCATCCATACCGCACGTAAGCTCATCCCTTCCTTGTATGTTGTCCTACAGCCACGGCTGCAAAAAACGAAACCACCCGATTTGGGGCAAGATCAGTTGCCTGGCTTGCGGTTCAGGAACAGGTGGTAGGCGCTCTCCAAGTGCTCGTTCATCTGGTTGCGGGCATCCTCCACGTCGCCGTTTTCGATGGCGCGGATGATGCGCTTGTGGTAGGTGAGGCCGTTGTCCCGGCCCGCGATGCCGGTCATGTCGGTGATGGACTTTTTCAGCGCGTCGGCCAGGATGCGCTGCATGGTCATCATCACGGCGTTGCCGGTGATGCAGGTCAGCATGTAGTGGAAATCCAGGTCGACCTCCACGTAGCGATCGATGTCGATGCCTTCTTTGCACATCTCGGCGTAGTTGTCCCACAGATTCTGCACGTCCTGGGCCGTGGCGCGCTCGGCGGCCAGCGCCGCAGTGCCCGACTCGGTGTACTGGCGGAACTCACACACCTCGCGCAGCGAGTCGTCGCTGAGGTACATGGCGGGCAGCACCTGCTGCATGTTCATGTCGAACCCTAGCTCCCGCACGAACGAGCCTTCTCCCAGCCGTGTCTCCACGATGTTCTGGGCGGCCAGCCACTGCAACGCCTGGCGGATGGTCACGCGGCTGACGCCAAAGGAACTGGTCAGCTCGTGCTCGGATGGCAGCTTGTCCCCCGGCTTCCACACGCCGTCAAAGATCATCTTCCGCAGCTGGTTGTACACCTGCTCGCCGACGTTTATCTTCTGGATTTTCTCAATCCCACTCAAACCATAGAACCCCCATTATTTTGATGGATCAACCACAATCTTGATCAGCGCGTCCGGCTGCTCCAGCAGGTCGCGGAACGCCTGCGGCGCTTCCTCAAGAGACACCACCTTGGACAGCAGCGCGTCGGTGGCCAGCTTGCCCGATCCCAGGATCTCCACGACCTCGCCGAACTCCGCATGGGTGTAGTTGAACGAGCCCAGCACATTCCGGGCGAAGCACACGATGTCCTGCATGTTGATGGTCATCTCGCGCTGAGACATGCCCACCCAAACTGCCGTGCCGCTGACCTTGAGCGCCTTGATGGACAGGTTCGCCGTGGGCTCCACGCCCACCGCCTCGATGCTCAGGTCCAGCATCGCGCCGCCGGTAATGCGGGAGATGGCCTCCACAGCGTCCTCATTCCTGGTGTTGATGACGAAATCCGCACCCAGCTGTCTTGCGGTGGCGAGCCGATTGTCGCTCAGGTCGGCCACGATCACCCGGCCGGGATTCTCCAGCTTGACCAGCTGAAGAATGCACAGCCCGATCATGCCCGCGCCGATGATCAGCACGTCTTTCCCCCGAATGTCGCCCGCCTTCTTCACGCTGCCATAAGCCACGGCATAAGGCTCTGCCATCGCGCCCACCGCGTAGGCGCAGGATTCCGGCAGCCGATAAAGCAGCTTCTCCGGCACGCAAACGTACTCGGCCAGCGCGCCGTCCACCGTCAAAACGCCGAAGAATTTCTTGTTCAAGCACATGTTGGTCAGCCCGGCCACGCAGTTCGCGCAGTGCCCGCAGAAATTGATCGGCTGCACCACCACGCGATCCCCCGGCTTGCTGTTCACCACGCCCGGACCGCACGCCACCACTTCGGCGGCGAACTCGTGCCCCATGGTCATCGGCGGGATGCGGCGGCCGGTCTTGCCCAGCCAGCCGTGCACGTCGCTGCCGCAGATGCCACAACCGCGCACGCGCAGCAGCGCCTCGCCCTCGCCCGGCGCCGGGCGCTCCATCTGCTGAATCTCCAGCCGCTCGGGTCCCAGAAATCGCAATGCTTTCATGTTCATAACGCAGCCCTCAATCTGTATGCTGTCATACAGCACCTTCTCATTATAACCATTAACGACCCGAAAAGCAATATGTTTTTTACACAACGAAAAATTTTTCTGTCAGAACCGCACATAGATATCGTTAATTTCTAAACAATCCAGCCCTGGTGTTGTGCGTCATTAAATCCAGCGGCCCGTGGCTCGGCTTGAAAGGTATGTTTCCAGAGGCGCCCAGCCGGTCTCATTGAACTGGCTCAGCAGCTTCTGCGTGACGCCATAAGTGATGAACTCGCTCTGTTTCATGCCATCCGGCTCATAGGCGCGCACGAACTCCGGGATCCTCATCAGCCGCCCGATCACCTTGGGATCCACCGGCACGTCAATGCCCGCTTCCCTCGCCGGGTCGGCCTCGAGGATCATGTCCTGCACGCGGGTGTTGATCGTGTAGATCACCCTGCCCCCCGCCATGCCGGTCACGTGATACGCGCCGCGCAGGCCAGCGGGCATGATGACCGCGTCAGTCCCCTTCCGCTGCAGCAGCGCATAGGTGCGCTTGGCCACCGCCAGGCCGGACAGGATGATGTCCTCCTCCGCGATGCCGGAGCGCATGTCCATGGCCACGTCGCGCAGGTAGTCGTCCAGGCGTCCCACCTGCTGAACCACGATGCACAGCGGCGGCTTCACGCCGTTTTTCACCGCGCGCGACTTGCCGCGCCCAAAGGCGTCCACGACCGCCAGCGCCTGCGCCACCGACACGTTGATCGTCGCACAGATCGGGATGCCCTCCTCCGCCAGGTGCTCGATCACGTCCACGCCCGCTGCCGTGGCGGGCAGCTTCACGGCGATGTTGGGCGCCCAGGAGTGCACCCTTCTGGCCTGTGCCAGCATGCCCTCGGCGTCGCCCGCGCGGCCGGGGTTCAGCTGACCCAGCGCATAGCCCTGCGCGCCATCGGTGGCCTCGTAGATCGGACGCACCTGCTCGGCGGCATAACTGGCCACCAGCTTCAGCAGCGCCTCGGCGCGGGCTTCGGGCTCGAATTCATCGCCCAGCGCGCGCACCTTGGGCAGCCAGAAGTCCGGCTGCGACTGGAACGAGCGGTAGGTCAGCACCGGGTTGGTCGTCACCCCCGTCGCGCCGCGCTCGATGGCAAGGCGGATCTCGTCCGGGTTGCCGGAGTCGTGCCACCAACGGGTGGGCGTTTTCACATTCAACCATTCAAGATAGGTCATGAGCGACTCTCCTCTCAATACGCGAACGACGCCAGCGGGTTCCAGCCGCACTCGATGAACTGGCAGGTGGTGCGGTTGGTGGAGCCAAATGTGATGAACTCTTCCGGCTTCATGCCGTCCGGCTCGTAGGCCTTGCGGAACTCGGCCATGGTGCTGAGCCGGTCGATGGTGTCCTTGGCCACCGGCACGTCGATGCGCTGCTCAAGCGCCGTCACGCCCGCCAACAGCGAGGCGATCTTGGGTGCGATGGACATGATCATCCGGGCGCCCGCCAGATCCTGAATGTGGGCCGCGCCACGGCAGCCAGCGGGCATGAGCCAGGTGTCAAACCCTTTTTCACGATAGATCTGGTAGGCGCGCTTGATGCAGGCCGTGCCCGCCTGCACGATGTCCGCCTCCGTGGCGGGACTGCCCGAGTCTTGCGCCACGTCGCGCAGGTAGTCGTCGAGCCGCCCCACCATCAGCACGGCGATGCCGAGGCCCGGCGCAATGCCGTTCTTGGCGGCGCGCGCCTTGCCGCGCTCGCGGGCCTCCGCGACCGCCACCACCTGAGGCACGGTGAAGCTAACCGTGGCCGCCACATTGAACCCAAGCGCCACGCATTCTTCATAGGCCTCCAACCCCGCGCGGGTGGCCGGCAGCTTGATGACGATGTTGGGCGCCCAGGCCGCGTAACGCTTGGCCTGCTCGATCATGACGCCCGCGTCGCCGGTCTTCGCCGGGCTGGTCTGCACGCACACATAGCCCTTTCCCGCCTCGCCTCTGTCGAAGATTGGGCGGGTTTCGCCGGCGTAGAAGCCGGTGACCAGCCGCATCAGCCCGACGACCTTCTCGTCGTCCTTCAGCCCTTTGGGCAGCTTGCCGAGCTCGTCCTGCCAAAAGGCGGTGTCTTGCTGGATGGTCTGGTTCACGAGGAAGGGGTTGGTGGTCATACCGCACGCGCCGTTCTCAAAAGCCTCCAGTTGCTCTTTTCTGATCGCGGAATCATGCCAATAGATCGACGGGGTCTCCTTGCTCAGCCACCGCAAAAACGGATTTCCCATGGTTACCCTTCCTCCTTGAAGCGCATTCTTTCAATTTCAAGCACCTGCACCAGCGCCTTGATGTACTGTACCCCCCGCCGGGCGCACTCGTCCTCGGTCGGATAGGGCTGGCACTCGGTGGAGATGTATCCCTGATAGTTCACGTCCATCAGCGCCGACAGCACCGCCTTGAAGTCGATGTTGCCCGCGCCCGGATAGCAGCGGTTGGAATCGGAGAAGTGCACGTAGCCCAAGATGTCGCAGGTTTCCAGCACGCTGTCCTGCAGGTTCGCGTCTTCCAGGCACATGGAGTGCGTGTCGATGTGCAGCGTAAGGTTGGGCCGTCCGAGCGCGCGCAGAAAATCCGCCGTTTCGGGCGCGCTGTTCAGGTAGTTGTTGATGTAGCGCAGGATGGATTCCACGTAGATCTCGACGCCCAAAGTTTCCGCATACTCCGTCAGCTCAACCAGCGCGTCGGCCAGCCGCGCTTCGTAGTTGGCGCGGCGGGACAGATCCGGAATGTTGCCGCGCATGATGCCCGCGATCACGGGCGCTTTGATCTCGGCGCCCAAGTCCACATGCGCCTTGAGCCGGTCGATGGCCGCGCGCCGGTTGACCGGATCATCCGAGATCAGGCACAGCCCGTTGCGGGTGTATTCCATGCCGGTGGCGATGGCGCAATACGCGACGCCGTTGTCCTTGGCGGCTTTGTTGAGCGCTTTGGGGTCATACTGCTCCGGATCGCGAATGAACAGCTCGATGGCGTCGTAACCCGCCCGCTTCGCGCGCCGGGCGATGTCCCCGATCTCGCCGCGCAGGATCGTGGGCTGCGTGGCCGGCTGTGGCTCGATTGAGCAGGAAATGCCGTACTTGAACATGTGATTATCCTCCTACCCCATGTACATGCCGCCGTTGATGTCCATCAGCACGCCGGTGATGAAGCCCGCCTCCTCCGAGGCCAGAAACGCCACCGCCGCCGCGATCTCCTCGGGTTTGCCCAAGCGGCCGACCGGAATCCTGGCATACAGGTTCTGCATCGCCTCGGGCGAGAACTCCCGCGTGATGGGGGTCTCCGTCGTGCCCGGGCAGACGGCGTTCACGGTGATTTTGTGCTTCGCAAGCTGGCGCGCCAAACCCATCGTCAGCGCGTTGATGCCGCCCTTGCTGGCCGAATAGCCCATGCCGGTCTCGTAGCCGCCCATGCGCCCGGCCATGGAGCTGGTGTTGATGACGCGCGGGCAGCTGGAGACCTTCAGGTAGGGCAGCGCTTTTTGCACCATAAAAAACACGCTCTTCAGGTTGACGGCCATGATTCTGTCCCACAGCGCCTCGGTCACTTCCTCGATGGGCGTGTTGTTCAGAATGCCCGCGTTGTTCACCACAATGTCAAAGCCGCCCAGTTGATCGGCCGCCTGTGCCAGCGCGCGCCCGATGTCGTCAGGGCTGGAAACATCGCAGCGAACCGCCACGCTGCCCGGCAGTTTCGCGCAGGCCTGCCCGAGCCCTTCCTCGTTCAGATCCAGCAGCGCCACGCGGCACCCTTCCTCTGTCAGTCGGTTCGCGATGGCGAACCCGATCCCCTGCGCCGACCCGGTGACAACCGCCCTGTGTCCAGACAGCTTCATGACGCTTGGTCCTCCCTCGGTGTTGACTCGTGCTGTAGGACAGCATACATCTCTCGACAGTCGTAATGTATCACACAGGCTCTCTCTTTGTCAATAGGTTAATAACGCAAGATTTTCATGGGACACAAACGCCAAAAACACGATCGCAAACCTGTCGAGTCTATGGATCCTGTTGCCCTCAGGCAAAAGCGAAGCCCGGAAGCGAAACGCTTCCGGGCACTGATACTAGCCAAAAACATTAACTATTTATAAAAGCATCGCACTGTGATATAATGGAAAGCGAACAGTGGGGGTGCAAAAGATGAGCAAAAAGCGAGAGAAGTACACGGAGGAAGAACGAGCGGAGATCGTTTGTGAGAAC
>JAVBQA010000031.1:0-76049 GCA_031549325.1 Eubacteriales bacterium
CCCGCGCGTCGCTGAAGGCCATGTGCTCTCAGTATTTTCAGTATGGCGAGTGGAAGGTGGCCGTGATCCGCAAGCACAAAAAGCCCGCCCGGCTGACGCATCTGGTGCCGGCCGCCTTCGTGCTGTTCAATGCGATGGGGCTCGCAACGCTCTGTCTGCGCCCTGCACGCGTCATATATCTGAGCGTGATGGCCGTGTATGCTCTGTTGAATCTGTTTTTCTCCTTTACCTGCAAAAAACTGAGCAGCGTTTTCGACAAGCTGCTTTTGGTTTGGGTGCATGTGCTGCTGCACGTTTCCTATGGCGCGGGATTTCTGAAGGGAATCGCCACCAAGCGAGGATACTGATGCACAAAAATGCGGCTCAAAAATGACGCCCCTGAAGGACGGCTGGACAGCAACCACGGTTGGCTTGTCCGCAATCCTCAGGGGCGGCTTTATGATGTCTGCTTCAAGTGTTAATCCAGCAGCGCCAGCGTCATCTGAAGCTCCAGCATCTCAGGGTTGCGCAGCAGGGTGCCATCCACTGGATTATAGCAGCGGTAGACCTCAATCTTCACCACGTCCCCCGCGCCATGCTGGTCGATCACGTCGATCAGTTCCGCCGACGCCTTTACGCGGATCCCTTCGATCTTGGTGATGATGTCATACAGCATCAGGCCCGCCTTGTCAGCCGGACCGCCCGGCTCCACCACCATCACCTGCACGCCCGCAGGCGGATAGTTCTTCAGCGGCTCATTGGGCCCCTCAAACGTGGCCACCTGCACGCCGATGCGCGGGCGGGTAACCTTGCCGTTTGCGATCAGCTGCTCGATCACCGGCTTGGCGGTGTTGATCGGCACCGCAAACCCAAGACCCTCATACACCGTGCTCAGGTCTGACATGATCTTCAGCGTCGGGATGCCGATCAGTTCGCCCTTGGCGTTCAGCAGCGCGCCACCGCTGTTGCCGGTGTTGATGGCGGCGTCGGTCTGGATTACGTTCACCTTGCGCGTGAAGTTGTTCGCGTTCACGTCCGAGCGGTCGAGCGCCGAGATGATTCCCGCCGTTACCGTGCCAAATAGCACCCCCACGCTGTCGCCCGGATTGCCAATGGCGATGGCCAGCTCCCCGATGGCCAGCGCGTCCGAGTCGCCCATGGGCACTGGGTTGGCGTCGAGCTTCTCCATCGCTTTGATGACGGCAATGTCGGTGCCGCTGTCGCGTCCGACGATCTCGCACTGAATGCGCCGCCCGTCCAGCGTCTCGATCTCCACATGGTCGGCATCCTCAATCACGTGGTTGTTGGTCACGATGTAGCCGCGCTTGTCGATATACACCCCCGAACCGTAGCCCTGTTCCATGGACGAAACACCGTCTTGTACGGTCCAGTTCTCCAGGATGCTGATCACCTGCACCACCGCTGGGCGCACATTTTTCGCGATCTCTGGGATTGGATTGTCCTGGGAGTAGATGGCCGAATACGGCACCGTCTCGGCCACCTGGGCTGCCGCCAGCTCGGACAGGGCAATCCCCGCGCACAGCGCGATGGCCAGCGCGACGGCCAACACTTGCGCGCCGCGGCTGGCGCTTCGGTTCAGGCTGATTTTCATTGAGTGCACCTCGATTCTCATGTTTGGGTTCTGGCGTTGCCCGGGCGTGCCTGTTGTGTTCATGCGTCAAACACACCTGAGCGTGAACGTGAACGCGGTTCCCCCCGCGCCGGATTGCACCTTGATCACCTGGCCGTGCTGCTCCAAAATCTTTTGTGCGATGGACAGCCCGAGCCCGGTGCCCATACCCGAAGTATGCGCCTTTTCGGCCTTGTAGAATCTGTCGAACAAGAAGGGAATGTCCTCCGCCGCGATCGGATCGCCGCTGTTCTTCACCTGCACGAAGCAAGTTTTATCTACCGAATGGGTGCTGACCGTCAGCGCCCCTCCTTCAGGCGTGAATTTCACCGCGTTGTCCAGCAGGTTGGTGACCACCTGCCGGATGCGGTCGGCGTCGGCCGACACCATGCACGCCGATTCCTTGAAGATCACATCCACGTCCAGCTTCTTTTCCTCAATGCGCTGCTCGAATTTCAGCAGTTCCACGCGCATCAGCTCGTTGATGTCAAAGCTGTTCAGCGTCAGCGGGAACTTGCCCGACTCGATCCGCGAAAGATCCAGCAGCTCGGCCACCAGCTTGGTCAGCCGCGCAGCTTCAGACTTCACGATCTGAAGGTATTTGCCATGCTCGTTCTCGGGTATCGTGCCGTCCAGCATACCCTGCACATAGCCGCTGATGCACGTGAGCGGCGAGCGAAGCTCGTGAGACACGCTGGCCACAAAGCTCCTGCGCGATTCTTCAAGGTTAGACAGATCCTCAGCCATCTTGTTGAAGGACGCGGCCAGCTGGGCCATCTCATCGCTGCCCTTGACCGCCACGCGCTCGTCCAGATCCCCGGAGGCGAAGCGGGTCACCGAGCTGTTGATCTGGCGCAGCGGCTGGGTCTGGCGGCGCGAGATCCAGTAGGCCAAGCCTGTGCCCACCAGCATGGCCGCGCCCGCCGCGATCAGCGCGTAGCGAAGGATGTCCGTGTAGTCCACTTGCAGCGAGTCCACTGAAATGTGCATCAGCACGGCGCCATTGACCATGCCGTTCACATCCACGATGGGCACGCCCACGGTGACGATATCCTTGCCCAGATCCGGAATCAGTCCCTGCACGCGGATCTCGTGGTTCTCCAACACAAAATGGATGCGTGCGCGCAAATCCTGATCGGTGATCGCGATCTCCTTGTTCACCTGTTCATCCATCACCAAGGCAGATTCACCATCGCCGCTGATAACCCATACCTCAGCGCCATACACGGTCCGAACCTCGTTCAGCTTCCACGCCAGCGTCGTGCTGATGGTGTATGGATCCCCACGCCGAAAGCTGATGGAGCTCAGCTGTCTGAACAGCCGCGCCACGTCACGCGCCTGCATCAGCACCTCGTTCTCCAGCGCGTCTTGGCGCTCGGAACGCACCATGGCCACCACCAGCGAGGACAGCACCAGCACCGTCAGCGTCAGCGTGGCCAAAAACGCCCAAAACAGCCGCCAAAACAGCCTGTTCTTGAACTGTCGCGCCGTTTTGCCTGCGGCGCGATTCATTTGATGACCTCGAATTTATAGCCCACGCCCCACACGGTTTTGATCGCCCAGCCCAACTCCTCACCCTCGGACAGCTTCTCGCGCAAGCGCTTCACGTGCACGTCCACCGTGCGCGAGTCGCCAAAAAAGTCATAGCCCCACACCTGCTCCAGCAGCTGCTCCCGCGTGAACACCTTGCCCTGATGGCTGGCCAGAAAATACAGCAGCTCAAGCTCCTTGGGCGGCAGCTCCAGCGGCTGGCCTTTGTAGTGCACGGCATAGTTGCTGATGTTGATCGAAAGCCCCGGGAACACCAGCTCCTTGTCGGGCGATTCGACAGACTGATAGCGCCGGATGACCGCCTTGATCCGTGCCACGACCTCTTTCATGTCGAACGGCTTCACCACGTAGTCGTCCGCCCCGAGCTCGAGCCCCAGCACCTTGTCGAAGGTCTCGTCTTTGGCCGTCGTCATGATGATCGGGATGTTGCTGACCTTTCTGACCTCGCGGCACACCTGCCAGCCATCCATGCCGGGCAGCATGATGTCGAGCAGGATCAGGTTGGGCGCGGAGTTCCTGAACAGCTTCAGCGCGTCGTCGCCGCGCGCGGCGATCTCCACGTCGAAGCCTTCCTTGGTCAGATAAAGATTGACCAACTGGCTGATGTTCGGGTCGTCGTCGACCAGCAGGATTTTTGTCTTGTTCATGCGTCACACCCCATGAGTGTCCGTTACTTCAGCGTGACCACCGTCACGCCGTCCTCGCCCTCTCCATACCTGCCCAAGCGATACTCCTTGACGTGCGGGTGCCGCTTCAGGTGCTCCTGAATGCCGTGGCGCAGCACGCCCGTGCCCTTGCCATGGATGATATTCACTAGCTTTTGCGAATTCAGCATGGCGCCATCCAGAAACAGATCCACTGCGGCGGTGGCCTCTTCCAAGTTCATGCCGCGCAGATCGCAATCCATGGACACCGGCTTCATCGCCAGGCTCACCGCGCCGCGCTTTGGCTTTTCTTTCTCCTTCTCAGCGCGCCTGAGCTGGCTCACGTGAACCTTCATCTTCATCACACCCGCCTGCACGGTGGCCTCGCCTTTGCTGTCCGGCAGTCCTACGACTGTGCCCTTGCTGCCGAGGTGGATCATCTCCACCGTCTCGCCGATCTTGAGATCTTTGGGCGGCTCGGACACGCGCTCGACAGGCGTCGTCAGCGCCTCGCTCATCTCGTCGATCGAGCCTTGCAACTTCCCGCGAAGCGCGTGCAGCTCGTGCTCGCGCAGCTGAGCGCCGTCTTTGCTGCGCGCCTTCTTCAGCTCAGAGATCAGCTGCTCCGCGTCCCGCTGCGCCTTGAGCAGCAGCTTTTTCGCGTCCTCCTTGGCTTTCTTCATTTGCGTTTCGCGCTGGGCAGCCAGCTCTTTGTTCAGCCGGTCGGCCTCGTTGCGCAGTTTTTGCGTGTCGATGTGCGCCTGTTCGGCCAGCGCGCGCTCCTTGGCGGCGATTTGCCGGTGATACTCTGCGTTGGCGATAACGTCCTCGAATCTGATCTGGTCCTTGCTCAGCTGTTCGTTGGCGGCTCTGATCAGCGACTCAGGCAGTCCGAGCTTTCTGCTGATCTCAAACGCGTTGGATTTTCCGGGGATGCCAATGGACAATCGATATGTTGGCCGCAGCGTCTCCACATCGAACTCAACCGAGGCGTTTTCCACGCCGATTGTGCTCAGCGCGAACGCCTTGAGCTCAGCGTAGTGCGTGGTGGCCAGCGTGGCTACCTTCATCTCGAGCAGATGTGTCAGGATGGCAATGGCCAGCGCCGCGCCCTCGGTGGGATCGGTGCCCGCGCCCAGCTCGTCAAACAGCACCAGCGATTTGGGCGTCACGTTCATCAAAATCGCCACGATGTTGGTCATGTGGGACGAGAAGGTCGACAGGCTCTGTTCGATCGACTGCTCGTCGCCAATGTCGGCGAACACCTCGTCGAACACCGCCAGCTCGCTGCCGAGCTGCGCCGGGATCTGCAGGCCAGCCTGCGCCATGACGGTCATCAGGCCGACCGTCTTGATGGTAACCGTCTTGCCGCCGGTGTTGGGGCCGGTCACCACCAGCGTGGTGAACTCGCCGCCCATCCACAGGTTGATGGGCACCACCTTGGCCGGATCGATCAGCGGGTGCCGTCCGGCGATGATGTTGATGCGCCCGGCATCGTTCAGCTTGGGTTCCACCGCTTTCATGGCGCGCCCGAGCTGCGCCTTGGCAAAAATCATGTCCAGCTCCGCCATGATCAGCAGGTTATTCAGGATGCCGTCCGCGTCGGGCGCGAGTTTCCCGCTCAGCTCCAGCAAGATGCGCTCGATTTCCTTTTGTTCCTTGGCGTTCCACTGCTTCAGATCGTTGCCCGCCTCAACGACGCTCATCGGCTCAATGAACAGCGTCTGACCGGTGGCGCTCTGGTCGTGGATTAGTCCAGGCACGAACTGCCGGCAGTCGGCCTTGACAGGGATCACATAGCGGCCGTTGCGCATGGTGATGATCGTGTCCTGGAGATACTTGACGGTGGATGCGTTGCGCACAAAGGCGTTCAGCTTCTCCTTCATCTTTTCATTGATTTGGCGCAGGTGCCGCCGGATGTCGTACAGCTCGGGGCTGGCGCGGTCGGCGATCTCTTCTTCCGACAGGATGGCGTTGAAGATTTCCTCTTCCAGCGGGCGGTTGGTGACGAGGTTTCCGGCCAGCTGCTTGATCAGCGGCGTGTTGTCGCGCTGATCGTTCACAAGAGCAGCGCGCACCGAGCGCGAGGCGCGCAGCGTCTCGGCCACGTCCAGCAGCGCCCTGGGCGCCAGCGTTCCGCCGATGGAGGCCACGCGCACGAAATCAGAGATGTCTACGAAGTATGCCATGGGCGAGCCGCCCACATACGCCATCACGACAGACGCCTCTTCCGTCTGCCTCTGCAGCATCTGCACGGAATACAGCTCGCTTTCTGGGGTCAGTTCAAGGCAGCGCCGCTTGCCCGCGTCTGAAACGGCGTAGGCGGAAAGCTGCTCCAGGATTTTCGAGAACTCCAGCACGCGAAGGTTTCGCTCTTGCAAGGGTTATTCCACTCCTCTGAAGTAGTGACCGGTGGTGGTCTCCATCGACTCAACCAGCGCCCATTCTGAACGCTGCCTGATGTCCTGACCATCCAGCGCCGCTCGGTGCAGCCGCACGATGGATTCGGCGATGTCTCGGGATTCTCCCGTCAGAATCAGTCGCCAGGCGCTGGCTTGGGGCAATCTGCCGATGTGGCGCAGCAGCATCAGCGGCACGCTGTTCAGCACGCGTACGATGCAGCCTTTGTCCGTCTTCATGCGCTGCAGTGGGAAACGGACGCCCTTGCGGTCAGTCAGCGCGTGCGCGTTTAGCCCATCTTTCAGATGGTCGCACCGCCGGCAGTCGATGTGCTTCCCCTTGCCCAGCCGCGCGTTCAGCGGACAGTGGCGCAGCTGCATCAGTGGCAGTCGGCCGTAGACAACCAGCTCCTTCTCACCGCCCAACTGCGCGATCTCCTGCGCGGTCAGTTCAACCGACGGCGCATACGGCATGCTCAGCGCCGAGACGGTGCAGTCGTTGGCCACGTTCATCGGGTAATCCGCCCGGACCGCGCCTGGCCAGTCCAGCGCCAGATGCGCCGGGTTGGCAAGCAGCACAGCGGTTATTGCGTCTCTGTTCGCTAGCGCGAAGGAATGCAGGTTCTCAAGGTCGGGCTCCGAACACACCACGGGCAGCGCCAGTGAAAAAGGCTTGCTGGGCGCGGTCAGGTTGGTCAGATCCGAAGGCGCATAAATAATTTCCTCCGCGCCCCAGTCAGCGGTCAATTCCAGCAAGGAAACATCGTCCGCCTGCACGGTCAGCCTTGGCCTTACGGGGGGCATCGCCCGAACCACGGGCGTCTCCATCGGTTGAAGCGTCCGCCCACAGCCCCGGTTGCACTCAATTCGCCGCTTGGACAGCGCATCCAGCGCGGTTCTCCGCAGCTCGTTCAGCCATGACGCGGGCGCGAAGGTATCCGGAGACAGGTTGATCATCAGCGCCTCGAAACAGTATGGCGTGCCGCCCGTCTTTTCAAGCTGTGCGCGCACGCGATCCGCATCCAGCGCTTTGCTCTGCGCGGGTTGGGCAAGCGTGTCCAGTCGGATGGTCAGATCGGCGGAACCGTCCGAAACGCGCATCAAAAGCGGTTGCCCGTTGATCACTGTAACCTCGCCAGACAGCGCCACGCCGGGTTGCTCCACGCCCTCATAGGTCGCACGCGCTGCGCGCAACTGTTCGTCGTCCGCCAGCCGGATCAACAACCCCTCCTGCTCAAGGATCTGATCCTTGTCGGACACCGGCACCTCGAACTGACGTTGTCCATGCGCGATGCGCCCCACAGTCACACCCACGTGATTTGGCTGCGCGTCATACATCAGCGCATGATCGATCAGCCCGGGCCCGTAGCCTTGGGTGAAGCCGCCCCGGTTGAAGATCTGCCTGAGCGCGGCAACGTCCTTCTCCGTCCAGGCAAACCCGTTGTCCAGCGCATGGCGGTAGATCCGTGTGACGATGGCCACATATTCCGCCCGCTTCAGACGCCCCTCGATCTTCAGGCTGTGAGCCCCCGCCCGCTGCAACGCGGACAATTCGCCCAGCATCATCAAATCCCGCGGCGACAACAGATGTCCGCTGGCTTCCAGCAGCGGGCCATGGATCTCATACGGCAACCGGCACGGCTGCGCGCACATGCCCCGGTTGCCCGAGCGCCCGCCCACCATGCTTGAAAACAAACATTGTCCGGAGCAGCTGACGCACAGCGCGCCGTGACAGAACACCTCAAGCGGCAGCCCCTCCTTGGCGCAATCGGCAATCTCGCCATAGTCCATCTCCCGCGCCAGTACCGCCCGCGCGAAACCCGCCTCTAGCAAAAAGCGCACGCCGTGGCGGTTGTGAATCGCCATCTGCGTGCTTGCAAATCTCGGCAGGCTCGGCAGCATCTGTGACAGCGCCTGCGCCGCGCCCAAGTCCTGAAGGATGGCTGCATCCACGCCGGCTTTGGCCAGCTGGCCCGCGATGCGCTCCAGAATGGGCAATTCGCTCTGCTTGACCAGCGTGTTCACCGTGACGTAGAGTTTTTTGCCCCGCTCATGGCAGTAATCAGAGGCCCAACAAAGCCCATCCGCGTCGAAGTTGCCCGCGCCGCGCCGCGCATTCAGCGCCTGGCCGCCCAGATACACCGCGTCCGCGCCGTTTCGGATGGCGGCGACCAGCGCCTCCCTGTCCCCCGCCGGGCTCAAAAGCTCCATCAGACGCCCGCTCCCTGCGCGTTTTTCAGCTGCTCCAGCTCTATTTTCAGCGCTTCACACTGTTCGCGAACCAAGCCGATGTCGCGCTTCAGCCGGTTGTTCTCATCGTGTGCCTTCAGCATATCGTCCGCGATGTTCATCGCGACCAGCACCGAGAGCTGATTGCTGGGCAGCTTGGTCGCGATGGAAAACTCGCTCATTTTACGATCGACATAAGTGGCGACGCGCTGCACGTACTCCTCGGAATCGTAGCTGGTCATCGAATACTCTTTGCCGGCGACTTTGACCGTCGTGCGAATCTTTTCCATGCAACCCATCTCCTTTTTTTCGCAAGATTTACCAATGATGATTATATCATGCCCGCATGTGGGGCGCAACATGAAAAGATGGCGGATCTGTGAACAAGCGTTCAACAATTGAATTGCGCGCGTTTACCGCATCTTCTCCTGCTTGACCTTCTTGTCGATGACATGGCGAGACGCCAGGGATTCAAAAATGTCTTTGGGTTCGATATCCATCTCCGCCATGAGCACCAGGCAGTGGTAAGTCAGGTCTGCCAGCTCGTAGACGGCCTCTGCCCGATCCCCGCCCTTTGCGCCGATGATGACCTCCGTGCACTCCTCGCCCACCTTTTTCAGAATCTTGTCAATGCCCTTGCCGAACAGGTACGTGGTGTAGCTACCCTCGACAGGGCATGATTTTCTGCCTTTGATCAACTCGTACAGCGCTTCGATCGAGAACGCGTTGCGCTCGCCGCTCTGATACAGCTCATCCTGAAAGCAGCTCTCGGTGCCGTTGTGGCAGGCCGGGCCGTCCTTGACGACCTCGATCAGCAGCGTGTCTCCGTCGCAATCGGCGAGCATGTTCACGATGTGCTGGCGGTTTCCGGACGTCTCGCCCTTTCGCCAAAGAGAATGACGGGAGCGGCTGTAAAAGCAGGTCGTTCCCTCTTCAATCGAAACCCGAAGACTCTCCCGGTTCATGTACGCCATCATCAGCACGCGCTTGGAAAAGTAGTCCTGCACGATGGCGGGAATCAGCCCGTCCCCGTCGAATTTCAGCTGCTCAAACATGAATCATACCCTCCTGACCAGAATGCCTTCCCTGTGCAAGTAGTCCTTCAGTTCCCGAATCGAGACCTCTTTTTTGTGAAAGATGGACGCCGCCAGCCCCGCGTCCACACCCGTGCAGGCGCGAAACAGCTCGGCAAAGTGTTCCATGTTGCCTGCGCCACCGCTGGCGACGACCGGAATGGACACCCGCTCGCACACCGCGTTCAGCAGCTCAATGTCAAATCCCCGCCGCACGCCGTCTGTGTCGATGCTGTTCAGCACCAGCTCGCCCGCGCCGCGACGCTGTCCGTCGCTCGCCCATTGCAGCGCATCGATGCCGGTGTTCTCCCGTCCGCCTTTGGCGAACAGCCGGAATTGCCCGTCTACCCGCTTCACGTCCATCGACAGCACCACACACTGGTCTCCAAAGCGCTTGGCGGCCTCGTCGATCAGCCCGGGATTCGCGATCGCGCCCGAGTTGACGGACACCTTGTCCGCGCCCGCGCCCAGCACGCGGTCAAAGTCGGCGACTGTGTTGATGCCACCGCCCACCGTGAACGGGATGAACACCCGCTTGGCCGTCTCTCGCAGAATGTCGGTGAACAGCGCGCGCCCCTCGTGCGAGGCGGTGATGTCGTAGAATACCAGCTCGTCCGCACCGCTGTGGTTGTAGAAATCGGCCAGGGCGACCGGGTCGTCCACATCCTGGATGCCTTCGAAATTGACGCC
This sequence comes from Eubacteriales bacterium, assembly GCA_031549325.1. Taxonomy (GTDB): domain Bacteria; phylum Bacillota; class Clostridia; order Christensenellales; family Aristaeellaceae; genus JAJDGF01. The sequence continues at coordinate 10,196 of JAVBQA010000031.1, forward strand.
CTTGACCACCCGCCCGTCGCGAACGTCCAAGCAGGGGATGATTCGCTTGGTAATCACTTTTTTACCTCCGCCAGCTTGATCGCCACGCCCAGATCCAGCAGTCCTTCATACAGCGCCTTGCCGATAACCGCGCCATAGACATTCAGTTTTCGGAGCGCCTTGATGTCCGCCTTGCCGCTGATGCCGCCGCTGGCGATGACATTCAGCCCGCCAATCTTGGCAAGCTCCCGATAGGCGCCAATATTGGTTCCCTGCATCATGCCGTCCTTGCCTATGTCCGTGTAGACCGCGGTGCCGATTCCCATGTCGGGCAGCCTTGCCATGAAGTCCAATGCATCCCGATCGGTGACTTCGCGCCAGCCGTGAATGGCGACCTTCCCATCCTTGGCATCGACCGACGCGGCGATCTGGCCCGGGTGCTTCGCGGCCAGCCGCTCCGCCAGCGCGGGCTGCTCCACCAACAGCGTGCCCAGAATGACCCGGGCGACGCCCGCGTCCAAATAGCGCTTCACGCTGTCCTCATCCCGGGCGCCGCCCCCCACCTGCGTGATCAGCCCGGAGCGCGCGATGGCCTTCTCGATCGCCTTCAAATTGACCTGGGTCCCGTCCTTGGCGGCGTCCAGATCCACCATGTGCAGGTGCGTCGCACCCTGTCCCTGAAAAGACTCCGCCACGAAGTCCGGCTCTCGGCTGTAGGTCTGCATGCGATCGTAATCGCCCTCGGTCAGCCTCACTACCTTGCCGCCGCGCAGATCAATCGCCGGAAAAATGATCATCAAAACGCCTCGCTTTCCGCAAATGCGCGCAGAATGGTCAGCCCTACGCCGCCGCTCTTCTCCGGGTGAAACTGCGCGCCCATCACATTGCCGCGCTGCACCAGGCCCGGGATCTGGATGCCGTATTCACTGGACGCAACCAGCGCGTCGCCAATCCCTTTGGCATAGTACGAGTGCACATAATAGACGCAGTCGCCAGGGTGAATGCCCTTGGTCAACGGGGATTCGCGGTGAATGTCAAGCGCATTCCAGCCGATGTGCGGCACCTTGAGCGGCACCCGCAGATCCTCCCTGATTTGGCAGATCTCGCCGGTTAGCAGCCCCAACCCCTGATGTTCCCCATACTCGCGGCTCTTCTCAAACAGCAGCTGCATGCCAAGGCAAATGCCCATCACCGGCGCACCGGCGCGCGCGCGCTCGATGACCAGTCGCCCAAGCCCGGTTTTGTTCAGCCGCCCAATGGCGTCGCGAAACGCGCCCACGCCAGGCAGGATCAGCTTGTCGGCGGCCATGATCCGCTCCGGGTCGCCCGTCACGACGTGTTCCGCGCCGACAAACGCGAGCGAATTGCTCAGCGAACCCAAATTCCCCACGCCATAGTTGATGACTGCGATCATACAAGCGTTCCCTTCGAGGAATTTGCGCGGCCGTTCAGCGCCGGATCCATGGCCACGGCTTGCTTCAGCGCCCGGCCCAGTCCCTTGAAGCAGGCCTCCAGAATGTGATGCGCGTTTTCCCCCGCCAGCATCTTGAAATGCAACGTGCAGCCGAGATTGCGGGTTAAGGCATAAAAGAACTCCTTCCCAAGCTCCGTGTCGAAGCCACCCACCTTAAAGGCGCTCAGCTGGACATCGAAATTCAGGTGCGAACGCCCGCTGATGTCCAGCGCGACCATCACCAGCGCCTCATCCATCGGCAGCAGAAAGCTGCCGTAGCGCGCGATGCCCGCCTTGTCTCCAAGCGCGTCAGAGATCGCCTTCCCGAGCGCGATGCCCACGTCCTCGACGGAGTGGTGCGCGTCCACGTCGGTGTCGCCCTTGCAGGAGAGCATCAGGTCGACGCCGCTGTGGAACGCAAGAAGCTCCAGCATATGGTTTAAAAAACCCACGCCGCTGTCCACCTGCGCGTTGCCTTTGCCGTCCAGGTTTAGTTTCAGCTCAATCTGAGTTTCCCTGGTTTTTCTCGAAACGGATGCTACCCTCATGCTATCCTCCAACAATCTCTGCTGTGGCGTCGATCAACGCCCGCATCTGCTCCATGCTGCCGATGCTGATGCGCGCGTAATCCCGGATTCTGTCCTTGTCAAACCAGCGCACCAGAATGTTCCGCGCTCGAAGGGCTTGCACATAATCCCGTGCGCCGATGTTGCACGGCTTCGCGAAAACAAAGTTGGCGCAGGACGGCAGCACCACAAACCCAAGTTTGGTCAGTTCCGCCGATGTATAGTCTCGCGCGTTGATGACCCGATCGCGCGTCCAGCGGAAATACTCCGGATCGCGCACCGACGCCGCTCCCGCGATCTGGGTCAGGCTGTTCACGTTGTAGGGATTGATGGCGAAGCGCATCTTGTCCAGATCCTGAATCAGCGCCGGCTGCCCAACGGCAAACCCGAGCCTGGCGCCCGCCATCTGGCGGGATTTCGAGAACGTGCGCGCGACCAACAGGTTTTCATATTTATCCACCAACGGCAGCGCGCTCTCGCCGCCAAAATCCACATACGCCTCATCGATCAGCACAACCCGGTCGGGGTTGGCCTGCAAAATCTGCTCAATGCCGGCGCGCGGCATGGCGATGCCGGTGGGCGCGTTTGGGTTGGCCAGGACGACCATCCTGTCGTTGCCCGCGTAATCTTCCGGATCGACGGAAAAGTCATCACGCAGCGGCTTTGCCTCAAAAGGGATACCGATCAGCTCGGCCCACACCGGGTAAAACCCATAGGTGATGTCCGGGAAACGGGCTCCGCTGCCGCCAAACGCCAGCATCGCGAAATAGAGGATCTCATCCGAGCCGTTGCCCGTGATAAGCATGTCCTTGCCGACGTCCAAGTCCTCAGACAGCGCTTGGATCAAATCCGTGGCGCTGAGATCCGAATACAGCCGCAGGCGCTCAACTTGCAATTTGTTCACCGCTTCCATCACCATGGGTGACGGCGGAAACGGGCTCTCATTGGTGTTCAGTTTGATGAGCGAAGCATTCTTCGGCTGCTCGCCCGGCACATACGCCGAAAAAGCCGCCAGCCGCTCGTTCAGAAACCGGCTCATTCCTCATCGCCCCCTTCGAAGCGGATGCCCACCGAGTTCGCGTGGGCGGTCAGCCCTTCGGACGCGGCAAACCACATCACGTCGTCCTTCACCGTGCGCAGCGCATCCTTGGTGTAGCAGACAAATTGCGATTTCTTCACGAAGTCGTCCACCGACAGCGGCGAGGAAAACCGCGCCGTGCCGCTGGTGGGCAGCGTGTGGTTGGGCCCGGCGAAGTAATCGCCCAACGCTTCGGGCGTGTGCCGCCCCAGGAACACCGAGCCCGCGCTTTTCACCATGCCCAGGAACTGGAATGGCTCATCCAGCATCAGCTCCAGATGCTCGGGCGCGATGGTGTTCGCGATGTCGATAGCCTGCCGAACATTCGCCACCAGGATGATCCTGCCGTTGTCGTCGATGGATGCGCGCGCGATCGGATTGCGCTCCAGTGCGGCCAGTTGCCGTTCGATCTCCGCCTGCACGGCGACGGCCAGGGCTTGGCTGTCCGTCAGCAAAATCGCGCTGGCATTTTTGTCGTGCTCGGCTTGGGACAGCAGATCCGCCGCGATGTGCGATGGGTTCGACTGCCCGTCCGCCACGATCAGGATCTCGCTGGGCCCGGCGATCATATCGATGTCCACCTGCCCGAACACGCGCCGCTTTGCCGTGGCCACGTACACATTGCCCGGGCCGACGATCTTGTCCACGCGCGGCACCGACTGGGTGCCGTAGGCCAGCGCAGCGATGGCCTGCGCGCCGCCGCACCTGACGACTGTGTCCACGGCGCATACTTTTGCGGCGGCCAGAATCTGCGGGTTGATCTCGCCGTCCTTCCCCGGCGGCGTGGCGATGATCAGCTCGCCAACCCCTGCCAACCTGGCGGGCACCGCGTTCATCAAAACGCTGGACGGATAGCACGCCGTGCCCCCCGGCACATACAGCCCGACCTTCTCCAACGGGATCACCCGTTGTCCCAGCGTGATGCCCGGTCGCTCTGACACGACAAAGCTCTGGCGGATTTGCCGCCTGTGGAAATCCTCAATGTTGGCGCGCGCCCGCTGCAGCATCCGGATGTACTCGGGATCCATGCGCGCATAGGCCGCGTCGATTTCCGCGCGAGGCACCAAAATCGCATCCGGCGCCGCGCCGTCAAACTTTTGGGCATACTTGACCAGCGCCGCGTCGCCCTCTTTGCGCACGCTGGCGATGATCTCATCCACCGCCCGCTCGACGGCGTTGTCCCGCTCAATTTCGGGCGACTTGAAGTCCTCGGGTTTCAGCGCCTCCGCGCGCAAGATTCTAATCATCTTTCGCCTCCCCAAGCGCCCGCTGGATCTGCTCAATCTGCGCGCGCTTGAACATATAACATGCCTTGTTGGCGATCAACCGCGCGGAGATGGGCATGATCGTGTTGATCACCGACAGGTCATTTTCAACCAGCGTTTTGCCGGATTCCACGATGTCAACGATCACGTCAGATAGCCCCAGGATCGGCGCCAGCTCGATGGAGCCGTTCAGCTTGATGATCTCGATCTCGCGATTGATGGAGGCATAGTACGCCTTGGCCGCATTGGCGAACTTCGTCGCCACCCTAAGCACCCGGTCATGATCCTCGACGTAGCCGTTCCTTGCCGCCACGCACAACCTGCACACGCCGATTCCCATGTCCAGCAGCTCGTAAACGTCGGGCGAGGCGTCCGCCAGGATGTCCTTGCCCACCACGCCCAGGTCAGCCGCGCCGTGCTCCACGTAGATTGCCACGTCCGATGGCTTCACCAGCAGGTATCGCACGCCGCGCTCCGGGTTTTCAAACACCAGCTTGCGGTTGTCGTCGTAGATCGCGCTACAGTCGTAGCCGATCTTGGAGAACTTCTCGTACACCTGATCGCCCAGCCGACCCTTGGGCAGCGCGACAGTCAGCACCTGCCGCATGTCGGGCTTTTCGGCCTCCGGCGTCTGCGCCATATCCAGCTCGTTCAGGTACACCGCGAACCCAATGGCGTCCAGTTCCCGACCAAACTTTTTCAGCAAATTGCCATATTCTCCGCCCGCCAGCACCACGCGCGCAACGCCTGGCACATACCCGCGAAAAGCGATGCCCGAGTAGTAGTCGATGTCTGAGATCAGCGAAAAATCCAGCGCCAGATTGTCCCCGCCCTGGATTTGTTCGTAGAGCTTCGCCAGCTGGTCCAGCGCCTGGTTCATGCCGGGCGCGATGGCCAGCTCCCTGGCGCGAGCCAGCGTCTCCGTGAACGGCCCGCTCAGCGAAATCACGCTTCCCAGCAGTTTCGCGGCGGCCCCCGAAACGCCCATTGCGCCGGCCACACTCAAAAGCTCGCCCTGGTTCTTGCCCGCGATGCACTCGATCAGCGCGTGGCGCTGGCTCTGCTCAATTGACAGGCTGTCCAGAAGCGATAGCACAAACCCGATGTGGGAAAGCTGCATCACAGCATGCTCGTCGATCTGGGCCAGCGTTTGCAGGGCTAGTGAGACCACCTCGGCATAGTCTGAAACGCCCAGCCGCCCGATGCACTCCAGCCCCAGCTGATTGATTTCTTTATACGCCTTGCTGGCCTCATCTAGGCGGTACACGTTCTCGATGTAATAGAAACGCTCCGTGTTGTCAGGCGTCGCGCGTGTGTTCTTGGCGATGGACAGCGTCACATCCGGCTTCAGCGCCAACACGCGACCGTCCATGTCCTGGAAGGTGATGATGTGGCGGCTCTTCAGGAAATTTTTGTTGCTCAGATACAGGTCGTACTCCTCGAACTGGCTCATGCGGTATTTCTTGTAGCCGTTTCGCTCGTAAAGACCACGCAGATTCAGCGTCACGCGCTCTCCCTTGCGCAGGAACGACAGCCCATTCGCGCTCATCTCATCACTTCCTAAACCTGGATTTGCATCCATTATCAGGAATTTGCTTCGATTTGTCAAGTTAATACTTTACTATAATAAAGTATTGAGTTGAAATCTTGAATTTTATGCCGTATAATGGATGCATTCTGGCTGTACAAACGGAGGACGCATGGACAAACGCACGCTCAAGGCTGCCTTTCCGCACACGATTCCTGTGCTGACGGGCTATCTGTTTCTCGGCATGGCCTACGGCATCTACATGCAAAGCAAAGGTTTCTCGTTCATATTCCCCATGCTCATCAGCGTGTTCGTGTTCGCGGGCTCGATGCAGTTCGTGATGGTGAACCTGCTGATGGGCGCGTTTTCGCCGCTGAATGCGCTGCTGCTGACGCTGATGGTCAATGCGCGCCACTTGTTTTACGGCGTGGCGATGCTGAACCGCTATCGGGACGCGGGCCGCTACAAGCCGTACATGATCTTCGGCCTGACAGACGAGACCTTCTCGGTGAACGTGTCCGCCGAGCCGCCCAAGGGCGTTGACCCCCAGAGGTTCATGTTTTGTGTTACGCTGCTGGACCAGTGCTATTGGGTGCTGGGCGCCACGCTAGGCGGACTGATGGGTTCGCTGATTCAGATCAACACACAGGGCATAGATTTCGTGATGACCGCGTTATTTTGCGTGATCTTTCTTGAGCAGTGGCTCACCAGCAAGGCGCATATCAGCGCTGTCATCGGCGTGGGCGCGTCTGTCGTCTGCTTGCTGGCATTTGGAAAACACAGCTTTATTCTGCCTGCCATGGCGCTCATCCTGGTGCTGCTTACGCTGCTCAGAAGACCGCTTTCGCGAGAGGAGGGCCGCGCATGAACATGAGCTTGCCCGAAGCGGCCATCACCATCGCCATCTGCGCGCTGGCCACCGCCGCCACGCGGTTCCTGCCGTTCCTGCTGTTCCCAGCCGGGCGCAAAACGCCCGCCTATGTCAGCTATCTAGGGCGCGTGCTGCCCTACGCGGTGATCGGTCTGCTGATCGTTTACTGCCTGAGATCCGTAGACCTTGCCTTACCTTCCCGGTGGGCTCCCGAGGCGGTCTCTATTGCCATCATCTGCGCCGTTCACGCTTGGAAGCGCAACGTGCTGCTTTCCATCGCCCTGGGCACAGCCCTCTACATGATTCTCATCCAAGTCGTATTCGCATAAGCGAAGAGGCACATTTTCATGCGCCTCTTGTCTGATGCGATTGCCAAGGGACACGCCCCTTGGGCAGGGATCTCAGGAGGCATCGCCCCCGATTTTCCCTCGTCATTTCACATGACAATGCACCGCATCGCGCAGAAACTGTGCGCAGCCGGGCAAGCTTTTGTCGTAGTGGACGGTAAAGCGCGAATCGTCGATGTACATCTGGGTCAGACCGCGATGCGCCTCAGCGGAATAGTGAGGCCAGGTGTAGCCGAGCCAGTCCTTGTGCAATCGGGCGATCTTCGCGCCCGTCTCGCCCTCGGGCCTCTCGCCGTTCCTCACGGCGTCCTCGATCATCTGCTGCAAATCAGCAGAGGTCTTCATCATTTGGTCGTACTGTTCCTTGGTCATGTTCATCATCTTGCGGTTGCTTTCGTTGACGACGTCGTCGCCATACTTCCCACGGACCTCTTCCCCATACTGCTTTTCGTTGTCGTCAATCAGCTGCTTTTTGAAGCCTTCAAATTTCATCGCGTCGCTCATTGCGGTGCCCTCCTCTATGGATGTAATGCTTTGCTTTACGCTGTCAATCAGGAGATCCAGCCGCGCGCGCCGCGCGGTCAGATCCCGCAGGTGCTGCGTAAGCGCCCGCCGGGCGTCGAAGCCAGGCTTGTCCAGCAGCGCCTTGATCGCATCCAACTCCAGATCCAGCTCCCTGTACAGCAGAATCTGCTGCAGCCGGTCCACCTGATCACGGCCGTAGATCCGGTAGCCCGAGCTGTTCATCCGCGCGGGGCGCAACAGCCCGATCTGGTCGTAGTAGCGCAGCGTGCGGGTGCTGACATGGGCCAGCCGTGCCAAGGCTTGGATTGTGTACTCCATGGCCATCTCCCTCCTGACGGGATGAGCATACACCTTTACGTTACGTCAATGTCAAGCGATTCTGAAAGAATTAACAAAGAACCGGGATCCTCAACTGAGAATCCCGGTTCGAATCAAGGCTGATCCTGCTTTGGCTTCGGTAAGAACACGCCGATGCGCGTGCCGATGCCCGGCCTGGAAAGCACCTCGAAGTACCCGCCGTGGCGGTCAACAATCCATTTGGCGATGCTAAGCCCCAGCCCCGTGCCGCCGGTTTCTCGGGCGCGGGACGGGTCGGAGCGGAAGAAGCGCTCGAAGATCCGCGGCGTGTCCTGCTCGCTGATGCCGATGCCGGTGTCCTGCACCTGAAAGCTCGGCACAGCGCCGCCCGGAATGCGCAGCGTGATGTTGCCGCCCTCCGGGGTATATTTGATGGCGTTGTCGGTGAGAATGCGCGCCACCTGCTTGACCATGGCCGGGTCAGCCTCGCATGGCACGTCGCCCGCTGCGATGAAGTGGTACAGGTGATGTTTGTCGATCATCTGATACTCTTCGTAGACCTCTCTGAGCATCTCCGTCAGGCTGAACGACTCGCGGATCAGCTCCGTGCGGCCGCTGTCGCCGCGCGCCAGAAACAGCAGCTGCTCGACGAGCTTGTTCATGTGCTCCGCCTCGGTCTTGATGGCTCCGATGCTCTCGTCCAGAATCTTCTCGTCGGTCTTGCCCCAGCGACTGAGCATAGACGAATAGCCCTGGATGACCGCAATGGGCGTTCTCAGCTCGTGGCTGGCATCCGACACGAAGCGCATTTGCTCTTTATAGGCCTCGTGCATGCGCGTGAGCAGATTGTTCACGGCAGTTTCAAGGCCCACCATCTCGCGGTCGCCGGTGCGCAGCCGCGCGCCGGGCGTGGTGGCGCTGATGTTTTCTATGGCGTGCTCCAAGCTCTCAAAACGCGAGGCGTCGAAGTTGCTCGCGCTCAGGCGCTGGGCGGTGCGGCTGATTTGGGTGAGCGGCTTGAGCAGGCGGTTGGCGCTCCGCCTGCCCGCGCCACCCTGAAACAGCAGCAGAAACACCTCGACGCCGATGAGCGCCAGCATCAGCGGCGCCATCAGCCGCAGGTAGCCGCCCATGGACGCGGAATGCCACACGCCGTCCGGCGCAACGAACCAGTACGCAACACTGTCGACAAACCGACGCAAACCGCCCATGAGGTCGCACTCAAACCAGCGGTAGGTGTCCTCTAACACCTCCCCAATCACGGACATCTCGGCGGTGTAGCAGAAGCCGACCACGGCCAGCACCGCGATCACGGCGTCCAAAAACAGAAACACCAAAAACAGCCGCCACGTCCAGCTGCGGCCCATGCGCCGGGCGATGGAAGATACGCGCTTGCGCTCGCTCATGATGCCACGCCCTTACTCGCTCTCGCGCAGCACATAGCCGACGCCGCGCACCGTGCTGATGATTTTCACGCCGAACACATCGTCCAGCTTGCTGCGAAGGTATCGGATGTACACATCGACCACATTGGTCTCGCCCATATATTCATAGCCCCATACGCGCTCCAGCAGCGTCTCGCGCGTGAGCACGATGGACTTATTTTCCATCAAAGCCTGCAGCAGCATGAATTCTCGGTTGGTCAGCTCAACCTCCTGGCCGCTGTAGGTGAGGCGGCGGCGCGCCGGATCCATGGCCAGCAAGCCGCAGCTGAGCAGGGCTGTCTCATCCGGGCGCTCGGCTGTGCGTTTTCTTGTGTTGGCGCGGATGCGCGCCAACAGCTCTTCGATGGAGAAGGGTTTGGTGATGTAGTCGTCCGCGCCCATGTCGAGCCCGGACACTTTGTCCATCACGTCGTCCCGCGCGGTGAGCATGATGACGGGGATGTCGCTGGTTTTTCGCAGCCGCCGGAGCACCTCCAGGCCGTTCAGCTCGGGCAGCATGATGTCTAGCAGCACCAGATCGAACGCGCCGCTCTCGGCCATGCCGAGTCCGGTGCGTCCGTCCATCGCTTTGCCGACTTCGTATCCCTCGTGGGTCAGCTCCAGTTCCACAAAGCGCGCGATCTTCTCTTCATCCTCGATCAGTAGAATCTTCATGCCGCACCTCGCTCCTATGAATAAGCCGACATGGCGGGAGCTGTCGCCCCCGCCGCGTCAAACCCGCGAATTATTTGTCCTCTTTTTTGTGGTTCTGCGCCTCTTGCTTGATGCTGTTGGCCATCTCTGACGCTTTCTCCATCACCTGGTTCACCGCGTTCACGGCCGCGGTGCCTTTTTCGGTGGCACGGATGTTGTACTGGAACCCGAAGAACAGGCTGACGATCAGCACGGGGATGATCCAGGGAAAGCAGATGATGATCAAAATCACCACCACGGTCAGCGGAAGGCTGAACATGGCATCGCCCTTGCGCGCTACGTCCACAAAGTTCCTGTTGCCCCACTCGATGAAATTGGCGATTTGGCTGCCAATGCGGCTCATCGCGCTCTTGAACTCGCCGTGCCGGCGTGCGTGCTCCTCGCGGGATTCCTCGCGGCGGGTGCTGTAATCCTTGGCGCCCTGGGCGATCTTGCCTTCGGTTTCAAGAATCACAATCGCGTCCAACAGGTCCCAATCAGCGGCTTCCAGCGCGGCCTTGGCGTCCTCGTAAGACACGCCCGTGCGCTCTCTGAGTTTCTCTACCAATTCAAAATGATCCATGATCCAAACCTCCGTTTTATTCGCTCGTTCGGTATGCACATAGCATAACGCAAGCGGATTAATCCGTCTTGATAGCCGAATTAGAGGTTGATTAGAATGCGCCGGCGTACGCGTTAGAATCATCGATAGATGAACTCGAACAACAGTTCACGGTTTTTCGCAAGATCTGGCCTGATGGACCAAACGCCGCCCTCCATGCTTTCCTCATATGTGCCGTTTGCCGGCAGACGGAACTGCTTCAGTTCGCTGGACGAGGTCAGCACCCGAGCGCCCAGCGCGGTCAGCTCGGGCAGCGTCAGGTTGGTGTCGATGCATTCAAGCGCCGCCTGGGCAAAACTGAAAAGCCGCAAGGGGTTGTTGGATCCCCGCACTTTTTTGAGCAGTGTGTCGATCACTGTGCGCTGGCGCTCGGCGCGCTTGTAATCAGAGTCGATGTAGCGGATGCGCGAGTAAAACAGCGCGTGGGTTCCGCTCATATGGATGTTTTTGCCATGCTCGGTCAGCGGCGTCATCAGCACGCCGTTGAACACGCGCTTTTTTCTGTAGGCGTTCTTCAGGCCCTCGTTGATCGAGTTCATCTCAGCCTCGGTAATCGTCAGCTCGATGCCGCCCACCGCGTCGATGAGCTTCGCGAACCCCTGAAAGTCAATGGCAGCATACTTGCTGATGTTCAACGCGAACGCCTTGTTCACTGTGCGCATCGCGAGATTCGCCCCCCCCAGGCGGTACGCTGCGTTCATTTTATGGATGCCTTGGTCGCCCATTTCCAGCATGGTGTCGCGCATGATGGAGGTCAGCTTCAGCTCGCCGCCGCTGCCGATGGATGCCACGATGATCGAATCTGAACGGGATCCGCCCGCGTCCTTGTCCTCATCACAGCCGAGCAGCAGGATGTTGGTGTAGCCGGTGGGCAGCTTGGCGTTGGCAGAAAGCGCTTCCGGAGCGCCCGCGAACAGCGAAAAGTTGATCAGCTGACCGGACGCCAGCATGACAAGCGCCCAAAGGATCAGTCCAATGAACACCAGACGGATCAGGCCGGACAGGCAGCCCCGCCGCTTTTGGGCACGCTTTTTTCGCGGTGGATCCTCATAATACATGGGTTGTCGTCACGCCCCGTCTTGGATCAGCGCGCTCGCGCCGTCCGTCATTTGTAAGCTGCCGTCGTTCAACACCCAGGTAGCGTCCACGCCGTCCATCGATTCCACCAGCGCGCGCCCGCGCTCGTAGTCCATCAGGAACAGCGCTGTGGACAGGTAGTCCGCCAGCCCCGAGTCTTTTGTGATGGCGGTGGTTTGCAGGAACTTGTCCCCTGGCATGAGCGTGTCCGGATCGATGATGTGGTGGTAGCGAACGCCGTTCACCTCATAGTAGCGCTGATAGCCCCCGCTGGTGACAATGGAAACGTCCTTTGCCCTGAGTTTCAGCAGCACCTTGCCCGGGTCACGCGGATCGGTTAGCCCCACCGTCCAGGCATCGCGCCCGTCCAGCGGCGCGCCGCCAGCGCGCACGTTGCCGCCCCCATCGATCAGGAAGGACGGCATGGTTTTTTCGAGGATCGCGGCGGCCTTTTCCACCGCGTAGCCCTTGGCCACGGCGCCCAGGTCGATGACATCGCCGCGGCCGAGGGCTTGCTCCGAGCCAAAACCGGCGCCGCCCCTGGCCGCGCGCAGCTGATCCATGGTGGGCACGCGCTTGCCATCTTCCCGGCAAGCGTTCCATAGGTCGATGACGTTCCCCAGCGATGGGTCAACTTTGCGGTCGGCCTTGTCGTACATGGCCTCGCACAGCTGAAGCACAGCGGTCAGGTCTTCGTCCAGTGGTCCCGCCATGTCGCGCTGCGTGTTCAGCGCGAACAAGCCGTTTAAATCGGGGGTGTCATGGTAGCGGTCAAAGACTTTATGTAGCCGAATCAGCTCCTGGTGCGCCTGCTCGGCGGCGTCATCAAACGCCTGTCGGCTCTGGGCGTATCCGGTGATGCTGATGACCGTGTCAAAGGTATCCCAATAGGTTACGGAATGCTTGCCTGCGCTCCTTGCGCAGCCGGTCAGCGGTGCAGCAAGCAGGATGGCGAGCAGCCATGCCAGCCATATCCTCATGCGCCCACCTCCCATTCTGCCATATTATATCACATTTTGTTGCGACAAACGTTCAAATGAGGTAAAATAGCCGAAGGTGATTTGATTGAAGCGAAATGACTGGCTGCTGATCACGGGGCTTGCGCTCATCGCGCTGGCGCTGATGTTTGCGTTGCCCACGTCCGGCGTGACCGCGCAGATGGCGGAAGTGAGCGTTGGCGGCGCGGTCACCGAGAAGATCATGCTGGGTGTGGATGGACGCTATTTGGGGCAGGGCGCGCTGGGGGCATATGAAGTTGAGGTTGTGAACGGGACGGTGAAGATGCTGTTCTCCGCATGTCCCGATCAGCTGTGCGTGCGCCAGGGCGCGATTGCGCGCTCGGGCCAGAGCATCGTGTGCCTGCCCAATCAGGTATCCGTCACGCTGTCGGGCGAGTCCGATCTGGACGCGGTGGTGCATTGATGAAAAAGAATACAAGCATGCCGGCGCGGATTGCGCGGCTCGCGATGATGATCGCGCTGGCGCTGGTGCTCGGGTACATCGAGCGGCTGATCCCTCTGCCGGTCCCTGTGCCGGGGATCAAGCTCGGACTGCCCAACCTGGTCACGCTGGCTTGCCTGTGCCTGTTTGGCTGGCGGGACGCGCTGGCCGTCTCGGCGCTGAGGGTGCTTCTGTCCGGGCTGCTGTTTGGCAGCGGGTTCTCGATGCTGTACGCGCTGTCCGGCGCGCTGCTGTCGTTGATGGCAATGGCTCTTCTGTGGCGCACGGGCGCGTTCTCTCCCGTGTCTGTCTCGGCAGCGGGCGGTCTGTTTCATAACCTGGGTCAGCTGCTGGTGGCGCTGCTGGTCACGCGTGCATCCGGGCTGCTGTACTATCTGCCCGTGCTGCTGTTCCTCGGCGAGATAACCGGAGTGATCACCGGCTTTGTTGCGTCTCTGCTGGTTCGGCGGCTCAACGCCTTGCTTGCCTAATCAATGATTAACATAAACAACGCACAATGGCACTATGCACGTGCGTTGTTTTTACGTATAATGCGCCTTGTGTTAATCAAACGATTGACAACGCTTGGCAAATCGAGAGGAGAAAAGGGAATGAAAAGACTGGTTTCTTTGGCGGTTGCCCTGGTGGTTCTGATTGGGGGATGCTGCGCGATTGCGGAGCCGACGCATGGAAACTACACCGACGAAATGAAGATCCCATATGCATTTGACCTATCCGAGCCGGACGGCGCCGATTCGGTGGAACGCAAGGGCGACCATGTGGATTCGCCCTACTACAACCGTCTGGACTTCTACAATATGCGGCCGAGCGACACGCTCACCATCCTGCCCCGGTTTCAGACCCAGCAGCAGACCAGCGAGTGGTCCTGCGGCGTGAGCTCGGCACTGATGGTGCTGAATCACTTTGGCAAGCTGGGCGAAGACAACGAACAGACGCTGGCCCAGCACCGCTCTGCCGGCCTGACCTCCGGCAAGGGCGGCGACACGCCCAGCTCCACCAGCCTTACGCAGCTGATCGACATCTTCAGCACCGTGGGCGGTTTCGAACTCAAGAGCACGTTTGATCTGAAAGAGGGCGAGTCCCTCGGGCTATCTGGCATCCGCGAGTCTTTGGCCGAAGGCGCGCCCGTCATGGTCGGCTGGAACGACTGGGGCGGCCACTGGCAGGTGATCATCGGCTACGACACCATGGGCACCGAGACCGAGCAGGATGACGTCATCATCGTAGCCGACCCGTATGACACCACCGACCACAACCAAGACGGCTATGGCGTGTACCCGGCTGAGCGGTTCATCTATAACTTTACGTTCTACGACTTCTTCAACGAGCAGGACAAGAACGACCAGTGTTTCCTGATCGCCAAACCGCTGGCGTAGACGCGGACGACAAAAGAGCGGGTAAATTGCCCGCTCTTTTGTCGTTTGCTCCCCTATTGCCAGGGTTTGAGAATCACCTTGCAGGTTTCACCCGACATGAACTTATCGAAAGCCTCCTGAACCTTTGAAAACCCGAACCTGTCGGTGATGATCCTTCCCACCACCGGCGAGCGGCGCAGGATCGCGTACATCTCCTCGAAGTCGTTCAGGTTGCAGTGCCATGTACCCATCAGCGTCAGCCCTTTTCGGATGAAGTCTTCGCTGATGCGGATTTCGATGGGATTGTGGTTCTCGCCCGCGCAGGACAGCGCGCCCAGCGGCTCCAGGGCGTCGATGCACAAGCGCTCGGCAATTGGGTTGCCCGAGCAGTCCACAGCTTTGCGCAGCGGCGCCGGGCCCTTGGCGGCCTGTATCTGCCGCATGATGTCTGGGTCCATCGGGTTCAGGATCACATCGGCGCCCATCTCCTGCGCCATCTTCACGCGGAACGGCACCGATTCCACAGCGATTACGCGCGCCCCCAGGAATTTGGCGATGGTCAGCGCGCCCATGCCCACGGGCCCAAGGCCGGTGATCAGCACGTTGTCGAACGCCTTCACATTCAGGCGCTTCATGGAGCTGAATGCCGGACCCAGCGCGCAGCAGGCCAGGGAGCCGATGTCGTATTCGATGTCTTCGGGCAGCTTGGTGCACACAAAATCCTGCACCAGCACGTACTGCGCGAAGTGAGTGAAGAACTTTGGCTTGTTGGTGCAGTAGATATAGTTGCCCGTGCGGCACAGCGCGCACTCGCCGCAGCCGCTCAGCGGATTCAGGACCACGCGGTCACCCTCTTTGAGCAAACTGGAACCGGCGGTGGCCACCACGATGCCCGAGCCTTCATGCCCGGCGGTGCGCACTTCGGTTTCCGAATGAAAGGGGTTCTTGTCGCTGCCGCAAATGGGCGTGGATTCGATCTTCACTACGACCCACTCGCCGCGCGGCGTCGGATCCGGCAGCTCTTCCAGGTACGCTTTCCTATTGCCCAAAACCAAGCTCTTCATGGCATTCCACTCCTTAATCCTTACAGATCTTTCGGCCAGATCATGTTGATTGCGTCCATCACGATGGCGCATGCCTCATCCAGCGTCTTGTCCGCCAGGAACTTTTCAAACGGCTCGGCCAGCACCGGGCCCTCGTAGCCCACGCTCCGGAGGCCATCGAAGAACTCCCTGGCGCGAAGGATGCCCGTCGCGCCAGGGAGCCTGCGCACCAGATCCTCCTGCTCATCCTCCGGCACACCCTCAGGCGCGTCCATGATGTGCACGCACACAATCTGGTTTGGGTTCTTGAACATCGCAAAGTCATCCCGGGTCTGGCCCGCCAGATCCCAGTGCCACAGATCCATCAGGATGCCGCAATTGCCGGTGCCAATGGCGTCGCACAGCTTCAGCATCTCAGGCAGCGAGTGGATAAACTCGTGCTTCACGCCCTTACGCAGCTTCTTGGGGCCGAGAAACTCCAGCCCAAACAGGATGCCGCGCTCCTTCATCATCTGGGCGCAGGGCGCAAGGCGCGAGCGGTGCAGCTCGAAATTTTCTTCGTAGGTTAGGGTATCGGAAGACGGGATGATCCAGGTGATGCAGCGCTCGAGACCGACGGCTTTCGCCCAGTCGAGGTAAGAAGCCAGCTTCGCCATGCCTTCCCGGTACTCCTCTTCTCCCTTTCTGTACTCCACCGGCAGCCCGAAACCGGCCGGCTTCAGATTGTGCTTCTGAAGCAGCGCCGCGGTTTGCTCCGCGCTGGTTTCCGAGTCCTTTGTGATGTCAAACCAGTAGCCCGCAAAGCCATGTCTCGCGGCAGTCTCAGCCGCGTCCATGAACCGCGCTTCCCGATGCCCGATGCAGCCCGGCGCCAGCGTCTTGTACATGCCCATTGTCCCCGTGCCTCCTTATCAATGTGTCAATGTGATGGTTTGTACGAAGCATGTATCCCCAGTGTCATCCCTTGATTGCGCCCGCCGTCATGCCCTTGATGATTCGGTCGCTGAAGATGAAGTATAGCACCATCACCGGCATGACCGACACCATGATGCCAGCCATCAGGCGCGGATAATCCACTGTGTACATGGACTTGAACGTGGTCAGCCCCACCGGAATGGTCCGCAGCTCCTCCGAGCTGAGCAGCACCAGCGAAAACGAGAACTCGTTCCAGCAATAGAAGAACTGGATGATGGCGATGGTCGCCAGAATGGGCAGCGTCAGCGGCAAGATGATCTCAAACAGCGTCTTGGTGAATGAACAGCCGTCGATGGCCGCAGCCTCTTCAAAGGTGCGCGGGATGGTTGCCACAAAACTCTCGGTCAAAACCGTCGCGATCGGCATGCCAAACGCCACATATGGCAGAATCAGCGTCCACCACTGGTTGTTCCAGCCGATGGTTTTGATCTGGATGTAGGCGGGTACCAGCAGCGCGTGGATGGGCAAAAGCATGCCCATCATCACGTAGGTAAACAGCACGTTCCTGCCAAAGAATTTGAACCGTGAGAAAAAGTAGCCCATCACGAACGAGAACACGATGATCAGCGTCACCGAGATCACCGACACCCGCGCGCTGTTCCAGATGTAGTTCCACATGTTGGTCTGGGTAGCCACGGAAATGTAGTTTTGGAAAGTCCACACCTGCGGAAAGCCCAGCGACGACATGGAAAACTCCGCCTGCGTCTTGAACGAGGAGTAAAACACCCAAACAATCGGAAAGATGCAGGAGATCGAGAAGATCAGCAGGATGGCGTTGAGCAGGATTCGAAGCGCGCGTTTCATCCCGCTACACCTCCTTGCGCCAGGGTCGGGTAAACAGCATGCGGCTGAGCAGAATCAGCGTCAGGCTGAGCACCAGAATGCCCACCGACAGCGCGCTGCCATACCCAAACTGGCTCTTCACAAACGTGGTTTTGTATGCGTACAGCGCCATGACCAGCGAGCTGTTGCCCGGCCCGCCGTTGGTCAGCGTGTAGATGTGATCGAATATCTTCATGTTGCCCGAGATGCACAGCATCACGCAAACGCTGATCGTGCCGCGAATCAGGGGCAGCGTGATTTTCGTCGCTTTTTGGACGCCGCTGGCGCCATCGATCTCGGCCATGTCGTACACCTCCGAGTCGATGGCGGTGATGCCGGCCAGGATGATGATCATATAGTATCCCACATACTGCCAGATGATCGGAATGCAAACGGCATAGATGATGTTCTGAATGCTGTCTAGCCACGCCGAGGCCAGATGTCCCATGCCGATGGCGCGCAGCGCCGAGTTGATGAATCCGTAGTCGTAGTTGAAGATGATGCCCCACACGTAGCCCACCACCACGGCAGACACGGTTGCGGGGAAATACGCCACGGTGCGGTGCATGCCCTTGAGGCGGATGAACCGCATCGACAGCATGCAGGAGAAGGTGAACGCCAACCCAATCTGGCCGATCACGCACAGCACGGTGATCTTGATGTTGTTCAGGAACGCCTGCCAAAACACGGTGTCCGTCAGCAACAGCTGGTAGTTCTTCAACCCGGTAAAGGTCATCGGACCGCCCTTCCAGTTGTAAAAGCTCTGGCGAACGGCGGAAATCAGCGGCACGGCCACCATGAAGCTGTACCAGATCAGGCCCGGCAGCAGGAACAGCGCGATCATCCACCCCTTGGGCCGGACGAAATCGCGGTTTTGTCGAAGGCTCCTTTGCATGGGCACACCTCCATTCAAGATCCCGGGCAGAGGGAATGCTTCCCCACGCCCCCTGCCCGGAGAGGTCTGGAGGGCCGCAGTCCTCCAAGTTCAACCGCAGGCGCCCGCTTTACCGGCGACAAAGCTATGCCATGTCCTGCTCCCTCTGGATTTCCTCCGCCAGCGCTTCAGGCGTCTTGGCGCCCACCAGCACTTCCTGCAGGCCAACATTCATCGTTTCGATGACGGCCGACTCCATACACGCATCGTAGATTGGCACGGTGGTCTTGTCCTTCATCATTTCCAGGTACTTCAGCATGATCGGGCCCAGCTTGGTGTTGTCGAATTCGACGGTGGCAGCCATGATCCCGCCGCCCTCCAACGCCTCTTTAAACGTGTCGGCGCTCAGCAGGCGCTTGATCAGCTTGGTGGCCGCCTCGTACTGCGCGTCGCTCGCCTTGGCGCGCTTGCTCAGCGCCATGGACCATGCCGGGCCGCCGGACACTTCATTGGCGGAGCCGGTGGCCCCCTCAAACTGCGGCAGAATGGTCACTTCGATGTCGTTCAGGCACGGCGGGGCAGTCTTCTCGAGGGTCGAGATGAACCAGGTGCCCTCGACCAGCGCGGCGCACTTGCCGTTCATGAAGGTTTCGCGGGCCAGATCCTCAGCCAGCGAGTTGATGTCGGCGTTCATGGCGTTCGGCGTCTGGGCCAGCTGCTGGAACTTGGTCAGCGCCGTCACAAAGCCGGCGTCGGTGAACCTGGCGGCGCCGTCCTTGGCGACGATGGACGCGGTCCAGTCGTGGCCGGTTCCGAAGTTGCCCAGCGTGCTCAGCCAGCAGGACTCCGCCGGCCAGTTGGCCTTGTTGCCCAGGCAGAACATGGGGATGCCCAGCGCCTCAAACTTGGCGGCAGCGGCGATCAGGTCCTCGAAGGACTTGGGGAACTCCTCGATGCCCGCCTGCGCGAACAGCGCTTTGTTCCAGTACACCACAGAGGTCACCATGCTCTGGTCCGGAATGCCGTACACTTTGCCGTCGCGGGTAAAGTTGTTGAAAGCGCCCGGATTAAAGATGGCTTTCCACTCAGAATCTCCCTCAACGATCTCGGTCAGGTCCAGCGCCCAGCCATTGCTCACGAACTCCGTCATCCATGAGCCTTTCAGGCGGAACACCGCGGGCAGGTCGTCGGCCGCGGCCAGCGTGTAGACCTTCTGCTGGTAGGCGGTCTGGTCGGGGTACGCTTCCTCCGCGACTTCCAGGCCGCTCTCGGCCTTGAAGGCGTCCAGCGCATTGTACAGCGCCGTGTTGTACGAGGATTTGTCGTTGCGGTTGTTGACCGTGAGCAGCCCGAGGCTCACGTCGCTCTGTGCGATCGCAAGCGGCGCGAGGGTGAGCACCGCCAGCAGAAACGCCAGAAACAGGGAGAGCTTCTTCATGGTTTGTTCCTCCTCAATGATATTATGTTAGCCACTCTATGGCTTAACAACGCCGTGCCATTCCGCTAAGGCTTGACGACAATCTTGACGGCCTCGCCCGCAGCCAGTTTTTTCAAGCCCGCGTGCAGGCCGTCCAGGGAAATTACTTCAGTCACCAGCGCGCCCACGTCGATGCCGCCCTGCTCGAGCAGCCGCACCGCTTCGGGGAATGTGGCATTGGCCAGCCAAGTGCCGGAGACGTTCAGCTCTTTGGTGGTGATCTCGCACTGGGCAATCTCGGCCCGGGCGCGCTTGTTCACGCCGAACAACACCACCTGCCCGCCCTTCCTTGCCAGGTCCACGCAAGTCACGATCTGCGAACCCGCCACGTCAAACACCACGTCGGCGCCGATGCCCGTGGCTCCAATGATGATTTCCCTCGCATCCTGCTGCATGGGATTGATGACTTCGAAAAACCCCAATTTCCTTGTGAACTCGATCCGGTACGGCGAGATCTCGAGCAGATAAACCTTGCCCGCGCCCGCTTTGCGCAGCAGCATGCCGATCATCAGCCCGATGGGCCCGCCGCCAACGATCACGCACACGTCGCCCGGCGTCACGCGGGCCTTCTTGATGCCGCTGAGGGCGCACGCCAGCGGCTCGCAGCAGGCCGCCTGTTCCAGCGGCACGTCCCTGCTGATTTTGTGCGCCACCTTGGCGTTGACGCGGCAGTATTCGGCAAACGCGCCATCAAAGTCAATGCCCAGCGCCTCGATGCGCTCGCACTGATTGGGCAAATTCTTGCGGCAGTAGACGCACGTACCGCAATAATTGTTCGGGTTGACCACCACGCGGTCACCCACCTGCAGGCCGCGCACATTTTCGCCGATCTCCGCCACAGTACCCACCAGCTCGTGACCGAGGATCGTGTTGGGCGTGGCGATGTATCCGGGGGGCACGGCAGTGATATGCACATCTGTGCCGCAGATGCTGACCGCATCCACGCGCAGCAGCAGCTGGTCCGGCTGCTCGATCCGGGGTCTCTCGACTTCCTTAAGCGTCAAAACCCCTTCTCTTTCAAACACAGCCGCCTTCATTCGCGCATCGCCCCCTCTCAACTTAATCACCTCGATAGTCGTTGCCCAAGTGATAAAGCCTTTTACCAGTGATTATAATCAATGCGTTCCCAAGTGTCAATATGATGCTTACATACTCAAAAAATATTTATAACTATTCTCCAAATTATTCGCGGAGTTTTAAGAAATCCCTTGACATTGAATCAACATTACACTATATTTGGGTAAATGGTTTTACTCGAGGAACAAAGAGGGTGGCACGCTCATGCGCGGCAAAACGACAATCAAAGACATCGCAAGGGAAACGGGGCTTTCCACGACTTCCATCTCCCTTGTGCTGAACAAGAAACCCAACAAGATTTCGGATTCCAGCCGGAGGCGTATCATCGATGCCGCCAACCGCCTGAACTACTACCCAAATCAGCAGGCGGTCAGCCTGGTGAACCGCCAGACCAAAACCATCGCGCAGATCATCCCCGACATCTCCAATATGTTTTTTGGCCAGCTGATTCAGGGCTCGGATTCGGTTGCACATCCCCACGGCTACAGTCTGATCCTGGGCACCACCAACAACGACCCGGCGCGCGAGCTGGATATGATTCATTCGCTGTGCGCGCGTGGCGTGGACGGAGTGCTTTTGACCACCTCCTCCCCGGTTAACGCGCGCGTTTACCAAGATCTTTTCCCAAAGCTCGATGTGCCGTTTGTGCTGGTGGACCGCGCGCTGTCCCTGCTTCCCTGCTCTTCGCTGACCTATGATCACCAGAAGGGGGCATATCTGGCGACCCGGCACTTGATCGAGCTGGGACACAAAAAAATCGCCTGCATCAGCGGCGCGCACAAGAGCGGATCGGCCGACATTCGCGTGAAAGGGTTCTGCCTGGCGATGGAAGATGCCTGCTTGCCGCTTCAACAGAACGCGATCCTGTACGGCGATTACAGCGACAAGACCGGTTATGATATGGCCGACGCGGTGTTTGACAGCGGGTTCACGGCGGTGTTTTGTCTCAACGATATGATCGCGTTCGGTTTGTACAAGCGCGCCGGGGAGCGCGGCGTGCGCATCCCGGCGGATCTGTCGGTGGTTGGCTTTGACGATGTGGCGTTCAGCACGCTGATCAACCCCGCTCTGACCACGGTGCGCCAGTCGGCCTATGAGCTGGGACGCGAGTCGGTCAAGCGGATCATCATGGAGATCGAACAGCAAGCGCCCCGCCAAACCGTGTACTTCGAGCCTGTGCTCATGGTGCGCAACAGCACCTGTCCGCCGAAGAATTGATCGCATCAGAAAAGAGGGCGATGATCGTTCGCCCTCTTTCTGATGCCTGATCAGGAAGCCAATTCCCAGGCTAAATCACCGGACTTTGCTTTCCGCTGTAAAATGATCCGACCGCCTCGAAGAACGCGTCGATGTTGGCCAGACTGGACATGGGCGGGATGTCGCAGCCCGAGGAGATCACGAAATTCCTGTGGCTTGAGCAGCGCTCCAGCAGCTCCAGCGTGGCCGCGCGGATAGACTCGGGCGCGCCGTTTCTGAACTGGCCCGCCGGATCGATGTTCCCCATGACGACGATGTTTTCCGGCACCTTTTTTAGCATCTCACTCATGTCGATGGCATTGCCGAAGTGGTATGCCGCCGCGCCGGTGGCCAGGATATGGTCGATCATCTGAATGGTGGCGTTGCCGCAGTTGTGGTAGATGACCGCGAACTCGTCGCTCTGCAGCGCGTCCACGATCCTCTTCACGTAGGCGCAGGAGAATTCCTCGGACAGCTCCGGCGTGAGCAGCCCGGCCAGCGGCTCGGCCAGCACGATGCCGTCCGCGCCCGCGTCCCGAAACGCCTCACAGTAGCGGATGATGAACTCGGTGACTTTTTCAAGCACCGCGTGCACAGTCTCGGGTTCGTCATAGCATGCGTACATGACCTCTGTCACGTCCATCAGCCGCCCGGTCAGCGAGTACGGCCCGATCGCACCCGCCAGCACCGGCCGATCGGTGATTTGCGCCTTGGCCTTGCGGAGGGCGTCCACATAGATCCGGGTGCGCCCCGCACCCACCGGCGGAACCTCAAGCGCCCGGGCGGCCGCCTCGTCCTTGATGACGCTGCCGATAACGGTGGGAACTTCCTCATCTGAGAATCGAATCGTCGAGCCGAAACACTCGGCCTCGACAGACAAATCCATCAGACTCACCGACGCCGCTGAGGGAAACTTCCCGGCGATGCGCGCCATGCCCTCGGCCTGCCGATCGCTGCTATTGATGAGCTCCCTGACGCTGATGCCCATCATCTGCACCGCCGGAAACGACAGCACGGGCAGCGCCCGCTTGACATCCGACGCGATCATGCCATCCAGCCATTTTTTCATGTTCATGCTCAAGACCTCCCCTGCCCTCTTTGCCCTCATCATAGCAGCTTGGCTCGAAAAGGCCTTGCGATTCTTTGCGGAATTTTGCAATTTCTAACGGTATTGTCTGGGCGTCAGTCCGGTATATTTCTTGAACACCTTGCTAAAATAGCTCTGGTCATTGAATCCCATGGCCACCGCGATGTCCACCAGCGAGTAATCGGTGTTTGACAGCAGCCGCTTGCTTTCCTCCACCCGCGTCTGGTTCAGGTAGTCGCGCAGATCCACGCCGGTTGTCCTGCGGAACAGGCTGGAAAAATATGACGGGCTCAGGCCTACATGGTTCGCGACATCCTGAAGGCCAATGGGTTCGGCGTAATGCGCGGCGATATACCCGGCTGCCCGTTTGACCGCCTCGTGTCCCGCGCCGGCGGCGCTGAAGGTCGAATCCACGAAAGCCTCCACAATGTCCTGCAGCTGGTAGCACAGCGCCTCCAGCGTGTCGATCTGCTGCAGCGAGGACAAAAACTGATTGTTCAACCTGAAGATGCTGCCCGTGACCGCGCCCCCTTCAATGGCAATGCGCGACAATAGCGTGCACAGTTCCAGCGCGCGGTTCTTCATGGTGTCCATGCGCCCGCCCTCGCAGAAAAACACGTAGCCCAGCAGATCGTTTAACACCCCCTTGGCGGCCGAGGCGTCCCCCGCCTTGACCTTCTGCAAAAGCCGCTTCTCCAGCTCATACGGATAGCGGTCGTCGCTTTGCCGCTCGGCCTTGAACATCTGGATCGTCTCGCTGATGCGCGATTGCTGATACAGCTTCTGCTGGCTCATCAGCAGCTTTTGGCGCTCGCCCGGAATGATTGGCGACAGCAGGTAAAACAGCAGACGGCTGATCTCACGAACCCTCTGAGGCTCGACAACCGGCACCGACTCCAGCTCGTCGTACAGCTCGAGCAGCGCGGTGGCGGGCAGCGGCTTCTGATCGGCCAGCGCAGAAATCAGCGTGGAATCCGGCTTGTCCATCAGAAACGGCCCGACCAGGATCGTACCCAACAGCACGCCCTTTTGAGTCAGCGCAAACGCAATCTGGTTCAGCTGCGCGCGGCAGGCAAAGATGTAGGGTTCGCCAATCGCCTGGGCGCGGCAACCGCTGTCCCAATGGGCGCGCTGGCAGCTGCCCGGCGCAAAGAGCCACTTCTTCAACAGCTGGCAGTAGCGGGTGGCTTTGCCGTACGACAGCAGCACGCGGCCGTCACCCGCCGACAGCTGGATCGGCAGGCCGATCACCGCGTTAAAGTTTTGAAGGATGGCGCTCAGTTCCTCTCTGGGCGCCAGCTCGAAAATGCCTTGCATACTGCGCCTCCAAATCGAACACAATTACAAAGAATGTAATAAAATTACAATCTTCTTCTCGGCAAAAGTATTATACTCCTGTTAGTATGTGATGGCAAGACCGATGAGGAGGAATCATTCAGATGGCCGATATGCAAGAAATCTCCAGACAGCTTCAGATGGGCAAGGCCAAGGTGGTCAAGGAACTGGTGCAACAAGCGCTGGACGAGGGTGTGGTGCCGCTGACGATCCTTGAGGATGGCCTGCTGAGCGGCATGTCCATCATTGGCGAGAAATTCAAGAACAACGAGGTGTTCGTGCCGGAGGTGCTGATCGCCGCCCGCGCCATGAACACCGGCACGGCGCTGCTGAAGCCCTATCTGATGGCCGAAGGCGTGTCCGCCAAGGGCGTGGCCGTCATCGGCACGGTGCAGGGCGACCTACACGACATCGGCAAGAACCTGGTGCGCATGATGATGGAGGGCAAGGGCCTGACGGTCGTGGATCTGGGCGTAGATGTTTCCGCCGAGAAGTTCATTGAGGCCGCCGAGGAAAACAGCGCGCAGGTCGTGTGCTGCTCGTCGCTGCTAACCACTACCATGGGGCAGATGCAGACAGTCGTCGACGCGTTTAAGGCCAAGGGCCTGCGCGACAAATACAAGATCATGGTAGGCGGCGCGCCCGTGACGCAGAGCTTCTGCGAGTCCATCGGCGCCGACTGCTACACGCCGGACGCGGCCACGGCGGCGGACGCCGCGCTGGCCTTCTGCTCCTAGAACTCCTTCACGGGAACATCATCCGTTCCACATAATGCTCCATAAACACCGGATTGCTGGCGAGCTCCACAGTTTCGCACTGTGCGCTCGCCTTTTTCGTGTCATCAAGACACGCGCTCGACAGCAGCGCCATGCTTGCGCCCATGCCCGACGCGTTCCCAATGGCCCTCGCCACGCCGGCAAAGCCTTCTGGAATCAGCCCGATGCGCTCCGCGGATTTTGGGTCGATATAGCTGCCAAACCCGCCTGCGATCAGCAGCCTCTCCACATCCGCCGGATCGACGCGCGCGTGATCCAGCAGCGTCAGCATCCCGGCGCAGATGGCCGCCTTGGCCAGTTGCACCGCGCGCACGTCGGCCTGCGTGATGGACACGCTTGTGCCGGGCAGCGTCCAGGGATCGTCATTTAACAAGCCCGTTTCGTCGATGACGCCCAGTGCCGCCATGTATGCCATCGCGTCTACGATCCCGCTGCCGCAGATCCCGGTTGCGCTTCCCCCGCCGATCACTTCACAGCGGCCATCCGTCGACACATGCGCCACCGCGCCATCCCTTGCGGCCATGCCCTGGCAGATGCCCGCGCCCTCGAACGCCGGACCGGCGGCGGTGGAGCAGGCGAGCAGCCTGCCATTCGCGCACAGCACGATCTCCCCGTTGGTGCCAATGTCGATCAGGAGCACGGGCTTGCCGCCGTACACGCGGCCAGCCGCAAAGAGCCCGGCGGCCAGCATCGCGCAGCCAATGTCCGCGCCCACATAGGCCGAGACACACGCGGGCAGATAGACTTTGGCCATGCCCGGTAATCCGAATGCCGCCGGATCCATGTACTCCCCGAACGGTCTGCTCAGCAGAAAGGGTGCGCGCAGGATCGGCGCAGGGTCTTGGCCGGTCAGCAAATACAGCATGGCGGTGTTCCCCGTCAACACCAGCGAGCCAATGCGATCCGGTACACAGAGCGCCGAGATCAGCGCTTTGACGCCATCGACGATGGCCAGCTTCAGTGCGTCCGCTTGTCCTTCCTCCGCTTTCTGCATGCGCGTGATCACGTCCGCGCCGAACGCGCTCTGCGGGTTGGGTGAGCTGGCCTGAGCCAGCTGCGCCCCGCTCTTTAGCTCGTAAAGATACGCGGCCATCGTGGTGGTGCCAATGTCGATCGCCACGCCCTGCCCTTCCGCCCACGGGTCCAGACGGAAAGCGGGTAGCTCGCCCCCCACTTGAATCTGGCAATGCGTCTTGGCGGGCAGCTCTACGGTGACGTCCCCATCAACCGTCGTCTGGCATGCCAGCACTTCCCGCCCGTCCAGCCGCACGCGGCACTTACCGCAGCTTCCCCGCCCGCCGCAAGGCTGCTCTACCGGTGCGCCAAGCTGACTCAGCAGTTCGCTCAGCCGGGCCGGGGCTTCGTAATCCAATGACCGTTGGTTCAGGGTGACTTTCGGCATCGCTGCGCTCCATCGTCTCTTTTGTCTTTCATTGTATCCGAAACCCGCTCGCGCGTAAAGCGAGATTGTGTTTTGTATGGTATTCTTCAGGTGCACAACCGTCCACGCGGTAAACACCGGCCTGCACGACGGCGGCAGCAACTCAATAGTACGTCACGCCGTCGCCCTCGTGGCGCGGCCTGCTCGCCATGGGCGCCGGGCCGGCTTGGGGTGCGCTGTGCTTATAGAGAGGCAGGTAGCTGCCATTCGGGTCGATGCCCGCCACGTTGTCGCCCCGCCAGCGCACCCTGTAGACGTCGTCAATGGCGCGCTCGGCGGTCTCGTATTCAGCCATCGGGAATGTGATCGTGATCACGTCGCCCCGGTTGACCTCACCCAGTCTCATGAACACACGGTTGACGACGGGCAGCGTGCGCCCGGTTTCCAGGCGTTCCGCCCCGCCGCATAGATAGCTGACCCGCACAGCGCCGTAGGGCGCCCAGTCGGGCGTACGGCACACGAGATCTTTGATGTGCTCATTGATCCGCAGCACCACCCTGCCTTCGTGCGGCAGGTGGCTCTCGACGTCCAGCCAACGCGTGTCCCGGTTCAGCAGCAGGTTTACCGACACGCGGCCCTGCTTTTCGGTGACGATCTTGCTCCAGCCGTAGAACAGCCCGCGCGCGCCGGAGGCCACGCAGCAGGTCTGCACGTCCATGATGTGGCCTCGCCCCTTCTCGCCGCTATAGACGAAGTCGTTTGGCGCGGCGTAGCCCGCGAACGCTCCGCGCAGCCGATCGCCCACCTTATAAAAAGTCTTATACCGCGGGATGTCGCGCGCTTTGGTATCCAGTTGATGGATCCAGCCGGTGTCGGTGAGCTGGGATTCAACCAGGTGGTTCCGGAGGAACTTCTCCGTCACCTGCCAATACGCGGTGTAGCCCGCCTCGGCCAGCGCGATGGCGCAGCCGATGGCATCTACCAGCGTGCAGGTCTCGTGTTCATAGCCCTGGTCGTGCATGTCGCCGGGCGTCCAGCCGAATTTCGTGCACCAGTTGTCGAGCGCCCACTGGAGGCGCTTCTCCACCCAGGCGCTGAGCGGCGCGTCAGAAGTATACAGAGCGAACTTGGCCAGCGAATGCAGCGTGCCCATGCGGGTGTGGAAATGACCGTTTCGGTACTCAAGGGCACCGTTCCAGCTGCCGTCCTCCAGGAACGCCCCGGAGCGCCGCACAATGTTGGCCGCGAAATTCTCGCAGAGCTCCAGCGCATCAGCGCTGCCGGAGATCCGGTGCCAGCTCAGCAGCGGATTCACCTGCCGCCCCCACATGGCGCAGGGGTCGTAGGCCAAGCGGGTGTTGACCGCGTCCAGCGACGGCCAGCCGCCCTCGAAATACTCGCTGGCCGGATAGTACCAGCTCTCGCGCTCTTTGCGGGCAATGCGCTTCAGCGCCGCAGTGTGCCGGTCTGCGAAGCCCTTTATGCGCTCGTCGCCCGTGGCCGTGTACCAGGTGGTGAGACCCAGCGTGACCGCGCGCTGGTCAATCATTGGCGCGCCCGGACGAAACGGCGTGCCCAGGCGCTTCAGCTCTTCGTCGGTGAAGGTGTTGCGCCGGTAGCACAGACCGTCATCCCTGATAAAGGACAGCAAGTTTTTCTGATACTGTTTTTCGACATCCCTGCCCTCAGTGGCGCCTGTCATGGCGCGCACCAACTGAATGGAGTCCACCAAGCGGCCATGGCTGGAGCCAAAGTCCCAGTTGCCGTGACTCATCCAGGCCGGGCTGTCCGGGCCCGACTGCAAAAACCCGCTGAAAAACGGGATGCCCTCATAGTCGTCGTCCGCCACGTTCAACATGGCGTTCAGCGCGATGTGTGCACGCTCGGCCAGATCCAGCGTGGCGGGAACCCTTCTCTGCTCACTCATGTCCGCTCTCAACCTCTCAGATAATCAAACACGCAATCGCCGCCATCCAGCTCCTGCGCCATGTTCACGGCCAACATGTCCCAGTTCAGAAAGCCCGGGCTCATCACGGGCTCCCCGGTCTCGGGCACATAGTACTCATGCAGCTCCCCGGTTGTCTTGAGGTCTTCTCCGAGCAGCCGCAGCGTCTGATCGAAAATGCGCTCGGCTTCCGCCCGGTAGCCGTAGTTCATCAGCCCCCGGAACACCGCGTAGTTCACCACCAACCAGATGGGCCCCAGCCAGTTGGAGGGGTTGTTGGTGGCTTCGAGGTTGTACATTTTCTCATCTCTTGACAGCGCGCGGATGCCAAACGGACAGGCGAATGTGCCCTCATCGGTGATGTGGCGCACAAGCGCCCGAGCCTGCTCTTTCGTGGCAACGCCGGTCAGCAGCGGAATGAAGCCCGTCCAGGTGCGGATCTTGATGGGCAGCGTGTGCCAGAACACGCCCAACCCCTTGTGGAACCAGTCATAGGCGCGGGTTCTGATGTCAACATCCTGAGAATAGAAAAACTGGTCGCGCGCGTCCCAGCAATGCTCCCGGATCGCCCCGGCCAGCGCGTCGGCCTTTGTTTCATAATGCTCCGCCCGGTCTGGCTGCCCCAATGCCTGGAGGATTTTCGCCATAGCCCGCAGCTCCATCACCATGAACCCATTCAGAAACACATTGGCGGTGGAGAAGCGCGGCCTGCCAAACGTGGCCGGGTCGTTGTCCATACCGATCATCACGTCGTCAGCCCAGACGTAGAGCCCGGTTGTTTCATGCAGATAAAACCGGTCGTAGCACTCGAAATACTTTTCAAGCCGGGTCCGATGCTCGCGCATCCAGTCGAACGAACCGATGTAGCCGCTGATGATGGCTGCCTGCTGGCACAGAAACGGCTTATGCATGTTCAGCACATGCCCCTCCCAGTGCTTGCGGATCAGGTAGGATTCCTCGTCGTCCCCCTGTATGTTGTTCGACACCATCATCGGGATGTAGCCGTCCTCCAACTGAAACGCCAGAAAGTTCAGCACATTGCCCTGGGCGTGCTCGATCAGCTTCTCTCGAAACCCCGGCCCGGCGGCAGAGGTTTTTGAGAAGCCCATCAGCGAATACACCGTCCAGAACGTGTCCCAGTCCCACAGGTTGCCGTCATAGATGGAGCCCGGGTCGATGAACGGATGCGGGAAGCGGGCGCCCGCTTGCTTGAACACGCGGGGCGACTTCTCGCGGATGTAGGTTTCGATCAGCCTTAGGTACTCCTTGTTTTGCTCGGTCATAGCGCCTCCAGCATTTTCGAGAGCTCCAGCAGCCGCGGGTCGTCCGCGCTCAGGAAACCCTCCTGCACATAATCGTTCACGCAGCGCTCCCCCGCCATCATCTCAAAAAGCATCATCTTGGGCAGCTCGGGCAGCGCTTCTCTCAGCGCCTCCAGCGCCGCGGGATTCTGATGGATGGCGCTAAGCGGAGAATCCAGCGTCAGCACGTCTTTGGGCATGATCTTTGCGATCTCATGCACGCCCGGTTTCAGGGTTTCCACAGCCTCGCCGGGCAGTTGCAGCTCGGCTGTCGCGCCAAACGGCACCACAAAGCGGTACTGCACCAAGTTCTCGTCGATCTTCCAGCCGCTTTCGATGCGCCCCACCGGCGAGTCGAAGATGGCTTTTGCGCTCCCCAGCAACCGATCGGGCTTGGGCGCCAGCAAAATCTTCCGGAAACCCGGGGCGCTCTCTACCGGGTTGATGCCGCACACGTCGCGATACAGCCACTCCACGATCGAACCATAGGCGTAGTGGTTCAACGAGTTCATGCCGGTGTCGCTGATGCTGCCATCCGGCAGGATTGAGTTCCAGCGCTCCCAGATGGTGGTCGCACCCATGTTGACCTCGTACAGCCAGGACGGAAAATCCTGCTGCAGAAGCAGTTTGTAAGCGATGTCGTTGTTGCCTGTGTTGGACAGCACGCGATTCAGATACGGCGTGCCTATAAACCCGGTGCGGAGGTGGTAGTTCGATTCCTTCAGTTTCAGCCGCAGCGCGTAGGCCGTCTTCTCCCGGTGCTTCACGGGCACAATGTCCATGAACAACGCCAGAATGTAAGCGGTCTGGGTGGTGACGGCCAGGCGGCCCGACGGCGTCAGGAACTCCCGCAAGATGGCGGCATGGATCTCGGCTTGCAGATTCTCATAAGCCGACGCGTCATCATGGAGCCCCAGCGCGCGGGCGGCCTTGACCAGCAGGCGCGTGGAGTACAAATAGAAACAGCTGGCCAGATAGATGCGCTCTGTGCCGCCAAAGCGGTATCCGATGGGATCCTCTACGTCCAGCGACAGCCAGTCGCCGTAGTGGAAGCTGCCCTTCCACAGCCGCGTATCCCCACCCTTGTGGTCGTGCTCGCGCAGCGCGTCCACCCAACCCTTCATGGAGGGGTACTGCTCGCGCAAAGCAGTCAGGTCGCCGTAACGCACGTACAGGCTCCACGGGATGATCGTGGCCGCGTCTCCCCAGGCGCAAGCGCCCAGCTGATTCACGTCGTGCCTGGGCACCACGACAGGCACCCAGCCCCCTGTCTTTCTCTGTTCCATCAGCATGTCGTGCATGTATTTGCCGAAGAACGCGGCCACGTCCATGTTGAACGCGCCTGTGCCAAAGAACACCTGCGAGTCGCCCGTCCAGCCCATGCGCTCATCGCGCTGGGGGCAGTCGGTTGGCGTGTCCAGATAGTTGCCGCGCTGACCCCAGTAGGTGTTTTTGAACAGCTTGTTCACCAGCCTGTTGTCGGTCTCGACGCTGCCGGTGTCACGCATGTCTGAATACAGCACCAGTCCCCTGAAGTTGTCGATTTTCACCGCGCTGTGCCACTCCGTCAGTTTCACATAGCGGAACCCGAAGAACGTGAACTGCTGGCGCACCCAGCCCGCCTGGCCGTCGGATTCATAGATGAATTCGGCCTTGGCTGTGCGCAGGTTGTCTCGATAAAAGTTACCGTCCTGCAGCACTTCGCCGAACTGTATGTGGATCCGCGAGCCCTTGGGGGCGTCGCAAAAAAAGCTGAGAAACCCCACCATGTTCTGCCCCATGTCCAGCACCGTCTCGCCCTTGGGCGTCTTGAGGATGTCGACCGGCCTGAGCTCGTGCATCACGCGGGTAGCCGGGCTGCGCCGCGCCTCCAGCAGCGCCTTTTTGATCTCGACGAGTTTCACCGGATAGGTTTTGGAGGTGTCGATCGTCCGGTCCTCGTGCTCGCCGTCGAAGATACCCGACGCAATGACCGAGCTGCGCCTGGCCTGCCAGGAAGCGTCCGACAGCACCACCTGCTCGTCGCCGTTCTGATAGCGGATGTGCATCTCTAAGATCAGCGCGAACTCATGGCCGTACTGGAAGTTCTGGCGGCGATTCAGCCCGTAGCGCCCCTTATACCAGCCGTTGCCCAGCGCGGCCTCCAGCGTGTTCCCGCCCCGCTTCAGCGCGTCGGTTACATCGTAGGTCTGATAGGGCAGCCACATGTCATAAGCGCACAGCCCGGGTGCGAGAAACTCGTCCCCCACCTTGCGCCCGTTCAGGCTCAGTTCATAAAGTCCCAGCCCACACGCGTACACGCGCGCGGAGGCGACCTGCTTGTCCACAGGGACCTCGGTGAGCAGCACCGGATGCCACTCGGAATTGAAGTCGGGCGCGATCCACTCGGCCGCCCAAGGCTCGTCGAGCTTCCCGGTTTCAAACCAGGCGGCATCGCTGGCGAGCGACTCGCCCAGATCCGTCACCACGCTCACCCGCCAGTAGTAGCGCGTACGGGGCGCGAGCTTCATCGGCAGCGGATAGCAGACGCTGTCGATATCCGCCCTCCTGCCGCTGTCAAAGGCCAGCTTTTCGAAATCCGGCGTCATCGACACCT
Source organism: Eubacteriales bacterium (assembly GCA_031549325.1). Lineage (GTDB taxonomy): Bacteria > Bacillota > Clostridia > Christensenellales > Aristaeellaceae > JAJDGF01. Next base: position 42,662 of record JAVBQA010000031.1, read on the forward strand.
CGACCCGCGAGGTTTTCGCGCATTCGCCGTCGGCCTCCACAACCCACGACAACCGGGGCGCATCGCCCAGCGCGTGCCCCAGCGGATTGGTTAGCCGGTTGGTGAGAAGGTTGACAATGGCCATCAATAATGCCCTCCTATCCTTTGACCGCGCCGGCGGTCATCCCCTCGATGACCAGCTTGTTCATCGAGATGTAGATCATCAGCGTCGGCATGACGCTGATGGCGATGCACGCGAAGATCGCCCCCCAGTTGCGGTTGCCGTATTGGTCGGAGAAATACAGCAGGCCCGTCTGCACGGTCTTGAGCGCGCTGTCGTTGATAAAGGTCATGGAGAACATCAGATCGTTCCAGCGGAAATAGAACTGAATGACGCCCACCGTGACGATGCCGGTCTTCATCAGCGGCAGCACGATGCGCGAAAACACCTGATAGATGTTTGCGCCGTCGATGACGCTTGCCTCAATCAGCTCGTCGGGCAGCGCCACCAGATAACTCCTGAGCAGGAAGACCGACAGCGGCAGGCCGAACGCGATGTACGTCAGAATCAGCGACATGCGCGAATTGATCAGGCCCAGGTTGTTGTAGATGGTGTACAGCGGGATCAGCACCACCGCCGTGGGCACCATGATGCCGCTGAGAAACAGGTTCATCACGCGGCCGCGCCACTTCCATTGCATTTTGGTCAGCGCGAACGCGCTGGTGGTGGCCAAAAGAATGATGAGCACCAGCGCGGAAACCGTTACGATGGCGCTGTTCATGAAGTAGATGTTCATGCGCCCGCGGTTCCAGGCCTCCACATAGTTCTGCCAATACAGCCCTTGGGGCAGCGCGTAGGATGCCGACAGCGAGAATTCGGTGTTGCTCTTGAACGAGCTCATCAGGATCCAAAAGATCGGGTAGATCTCCACGAACAGAAACAGAGCGATCAGCAGCTTGCCGATGATGGCCATTGCGCCTTTCTTCTTGACCATGTCAATACCGCTCCTTTCCGACCAGGTTGACGATCTGCGTCATCACCAAGCACTGAATCAGGATCAGAATTGCCACGGCGCTGCCATAGCCATACTGGTCAAACTTGAACGCGTTCTGGTACATGTTCATCGTCATGGATGCCGTGGCGTTGCCCGGGCCGCCGCCGGTCAGCGCCGTGGCGCTCTCGAACATTTTGATGGTGCCGGTGAAGCTGAACACGAAGCAGGTGGTCAGGATCGTCTTGAGCATGGGCAGCAAAATGTGTCCAAACAACCGGAAGCTGCTGGCGCCGTCGATGTGCGCAGCCTCGATGATCTCCTCGGGAATGTCGACCAGCGCGCCGTAAATGATCACTGTATAAAACCCAATGGCCGTCCAGATGTCCATGATGCACAGCGCGCCAAAGGCGGTGCCCGACTGCCCCAGCCAAGGCTGCACCAAAAAGCCCAAGCCGATTCGATCCAGCACAGCGTTGATCAACCCGTAGCTGGGTACCAGCGCGTACATCTTGATGAACATCTGCGCCACGGCCACCGCGGGCAGAATTGTCGGAATGAAGATCAAGGTCCGGGACAGCGTCTTAAACTTCTTGACGCTGAAATGCACCATCAGCGCCGACATCAGCCCAAAGCACACCTGGCAGGGCGTGACGATGGCGATGTAGCGCCAGTTGACCTTGATGGCGTTGACGGTCTGCGGATTGCTCCACATGTCGATGTAGTTTTGCAGCCCATAGAACTGAAAATTCATGCCGGGCATGCCGGAGAACAGCGAATAAACGAACGTCCAGATGATCGGGATGAAGATAACCCCCACAAAGATCACGAAGGCGGGCAGCACAAACAGGCAAATCGCCCGCTTGTCGCGCAGCACTTTTTCCATGAGATCAAGCCCCCAATCCATTACCGGGGAAAGGCGCCGAAGCGCGCCTTTCCCCGGGGTGTTCCGGAATGCCGTTCGGGCATTAGCCCCTGTTTTTGTCCGCGGAGTTCTGCAACTGGGTCATGTAGTCCTCGGCGGTCATCTCGCCGGAGTACAGCAGCGCGATGTTGTCCTGGGCCAGCGTGCTGGTCTCGGAATCCATCTTCGCTTCGAACCACAGGAACGCGCCTTTGGCGCTGCCGAGCGCGTCGCCCACGATCTGGGTGTACACCGGCAGATCGGCGGGCATCTCGTTGATCTTGTAGCCCTTGAAGGTGCCGAAGTTCTGCATGGAGTAGTCGCCGATGCGCGGCAGCACATACTTCATCCAGTCGCCGACCGCCTCGTCATACTTCTTGGCGGAGAACATCATGATGTTGCCACAGTTCATGGAGTAGTCGTCCAGCGTGCTCTGGTCGTTGTCCAGCGGCACGTTGAAGAAACCGACGCCTTCCGGGCCGGCGGCGTTCTCCGGCTGAGACAGGTTCTGGGTGATCCAGCTGCCGTTGTACTGCATGGCGGCCTGGCCGTTCATCAGCATCTCGGTGGCGGTGCCCGGATCGATTGTGGTCATGCCCTGCACGAAGTATTCGTTCTTGGCCATGTCCTGGAACATCTGCGCAGCCTCGACATAGGGCGCGTCGGTGAACTTCGCCGTGCCTTCCATGGCGTCCTTCACGGCGTTCAGGCCGACGTGACGCGCCACATAGGCGTTCAGCACGCGGGTCATGGGCCACTTGTCCTTTCCGCCCTGGGCGATCGGCGCGATGCCGGCGTCCTTCAGTTTCTGGCACACGATCATGAACTCGTCCCAGGTCTTCGGCACTTCGACGCCTGCCTTCTCAAACAGCGCCTTGTTGTACCAGAAGCCTTCCACGTTCAGGCCCAGCGGCAGGTCGTACAGGCCGACGCCGTCCACCAGATTGACGAGCAGCGAAGCGGCGCCTTCATCCACGCAGTCGCGAATGCCCAGCTCGGTCAGCGCCTTGTCCAGATCCAGGATCTGGCCAGACTCAATGACCTTCTTCAGGCGCTTGCCTGACTCGTAGATGCAGATCTCGGGCAGGTCATCGCTGGCCATCAGCGTGGTGACCTTCTGGTCCAGGTTCTCGATGCTCACGAACTCGTAGTCCAGCTTGAAGTTGTCGACGGTCTCGCCGTACTCCTTGGACAGCTCGTTCAGAATGTAGCCGTTCGTCGAGGGGTTGGTCTCGTCCCAGATGGACAACAGCTTGATCGTGCGCGACTGGAATTTGGTCTCGGCGTTTACCGAGACGGCACCCAGCAGCCCCGCGACCATCAGAACAACCAGGGTCAGGGAAAGCAGCTTCTTCATGACATTTCCTCTCCTATTTATAGATTCCTGATATTTGCAGCAGACATGCTCGTCCGCCTACTGCCGAGTGGAACAGACCGCCCGTTCGGCGCGGTCCCGCGCCGAACGGCCCCAAGGGGCTAATATAGAAAACCGCCACGGCAACCCGCACACGCGCTCACGAATGCCGGTATACCTCAAACCCCATGTAGTTCCCCAGCGCCTCCTCTAGCACGTCGGCCACGGTGGCCTGGGTCAGCGCCACGTGGTGCTCGTAGCCATTCGTGGTCAGGTGGCGCATCAATCCGTTCAGATCCGGCACCCGGCACACCGCCACGCCGCCAAACGTGGGCAGCGGATCGCCGGTGAATTCCCCCTCGCCCAGGTAGCACTTGATGACGCCGCGCTTGTCGTCTGTCGACAGCTTCAGATACGTCATCGCGCCCGGCCTGACCCGACCCTTCAGCGCGCCAAAGCTGACCTCAGTCCCAAGCGTGGTGGCCAGAATGTCCAGGTTGCCGATCTCAGGCTTGTTTTCAAACGCACACGCCGGATAGTTGGAGCAGTGCACGTTGATGCACTTGTCCCTTTCATTCTTATAGTTGTTGTTCCAGTCCTGATAGATGGGCGGCACGCCGCTGGCTTTAAGCAGCGCCAGCATGGAAATCGCGCCCATCACATCGGTTTCACACGCGGACGGCAGCCCGCGCTCGCCCATCATGGACATCGCCAGGCACGCCGCGCAGCCGTAGTTGGCCTCCACGCTGTCCCAGCACATAATGGCGCTCGCGTCGCACCGGTGGCTCGCCATCCAATCCTCCATCACGATGCACAGCTTGGCCTGCCGCTCCACCTTTTCATCAGAGACGGATTTGTCGATGTTCCCGTAAGCGCGGATCTCGGAGATTTTGTCTTCGATGCGCTTTGCATCCCTCAGCGCCCCGATGTCGGCCAGGATCTCGGAGAAATCCTCGGTCTCGACCGTGATGCCGCAACCCTGCAGCAGCTTCTCAGAGAAACGCACCGTGCGGAACGGCTGCACCCGCGCGCCGATCTGGGCAATTCTTGCGGTGCGCATGGCCTTGACAACAGCGCACACGCGGCTGAACCTCTCGACGTCGGCCTCGAACTCTTCCGACTCGATGGCGCAGGTATGCCTACTGGTCAGGCTGTACTTGATGCCGCACTGGTACAGGTTGTTGCACAGACTCAGCTTGCCGCAGAACGCGTCTCTGCGGTTCTCGAGTTGCAGCTTGTCAAACTCGTCGTCACAGGCCTGGATCAGGATCGGGCAGTCCAGCCGGGACATGCGGATGGCGTCCGCGATCCCCGCCTCCTCGCCGAAATTGGGCAGGCAGATGATCACGCCATCGATCACGTCCGCGTGGTTTCTGAACAGCTGTGCACACTTTTGCGCCTCTTCATAGGTCATGGTCTGGCCCATGTTGGTGTCTTCGGGCAGCAGCGTGATCACGTCGTGCCCCCATGCGCGCAGTTTGTTCAGCAGCTGTTCGCGGGCGGTCAGCACCAGATGATCCGGGAAAAACGAGCGGTTGGAAATCAAGACACCGAATGTTGACATCTTCTTCTCTCCTTCTATCTGGCGCGGCGCACCGCGTCGGCCCAGCCTTCGCGCACGACTCGCACCTGATCCGCATCCATTGCGGGCGCATAGCTGGCCGCGTGGGGCGCGCGCCCCCCAATGCCATCAAAGCTCAAATATAGACCCGCTGCCAGCCCCGCCATATAGGCGGCGCCCAGCGCTGTCAGATCCTTCTCAGGCGAGCAGCGCACCTCGCAACCGGCGAAATCGGCCTGCGCCTGCATCAGCAGCTTGTTGACCGAGCCACCGCCGTCAGCGTGCAGCGCGCGCACTGGCAACCCCGTGTCTTTTCGCATGGCATCCAGCACGTCGGCGTTCTGGTGCGCGATGGACAGAAGCGCCGCCCGCACCACATGGGCACGCGTCGTTCCCCGGTTCATGCCGCACAGGATCGCGCGGGCGTTGCTGTCGAAGTAAGGCGCGCCCAGGCCTGAAAACGCGGGCACAAGCGTTACGCCGTCGGTGCCGGGAACGGAGCTTGCGATGGCTTCTACCTCGGCGATGTCGTCGATCAGCCGCAGCTCTTCCTTAAGCCAAACCAGCGTATCCGCCGAGCAGGTGATGTTGCCCTCCAGCACATAACAAACCCTGCCCTGAAACCCAAACCCCACCGAGGCCGACAACCCATGCCTCGAGAGCACAGGCGCCTCGCCCACGTTCAGCATCAAGCTGGAGCCGGTTCCGTAGCTGGTCTTTACCATGCCTTGCGCGTGGCAGCCGTGGCCAAACAGCGAGGCGTGGCTGTCGCCCAACACGCAGCGAATCGGCGCGCCATCGCGTTCCCCGAACGCCGCGTCAGACGGCAGGATCCGCTCGGCCAGCAGAGACTCGGGGATGCCGAAAATGTCGAGCAACTCGTCGTCCCAGGCGAGCGTCCGCAGGTTCATCAGCTGGGTGCGGCTGGCGTTGCTGACATCCGTCGCAAACGTCTTGCCGTTCGTCAGTCGATACAGCAGATAACTGTCCACTGTACCGGCGCACAATTCACCCGCTTCTGCGCGGCGCTTGACGTCCGGATGTTCTTGAAGCACAGCGGCCAGCTTGGCCGCCGGATAGTAGGGCGACAGCAGCAACCCCGTCTTGTCAAGCACCCGTTCGGCATGCTCAAACAGCGACCTGCACAGCCCCTCCGCGCGCACATCCTGCCAAACCACCGCCGGGCAAACGGGTTCGCCGGTCTTCCGGTCCCAGACCACCGTTGTCTCGCGCTGGTTTGCGATGGCCATGGCGGCTATCTCGCCTCGTCCCACCTCGCCGATCAGCTTCAGCGTGTTCGCATAGATCTCATTGGCGTCATGCTCCACCCGTCCTGGCGCGGGATAGTGCTGCTTGTGGGGCAGCGTGGCCCTTCTCACAATTTCGCCGCGCGCATTCACCAAAATAGCCTTGGTGCCAGAGGTGGATTGGTCGATGGCGAGAACACAACCCATCGCTTACACCCTCCCAAGCAGCCCGAGCGCAGCGCCGGCGATGCCTTTAGCGTTCAGGCCATAGTGGTCGAACACGTCCTGGCTGGCGCCGTTGTAGAGCGGCTCCACAGGCAACCCCATGATCTTCATCCTGGTAGGGAGCTTTTGGCTCAACAACTCAGCGACCGCGCCGCCCAAGCCGCCCGCGACGGCGTGCTCCTCGATTGTCACCACAGCGCCAGTCTGTGCAGCTTTCAGCACAGCTTTTTCGTCCAGCGGCTTCAGTGTGTGCATGTCCAGCACGCTGGCAGAGATGCCCAGCCCTTCCAGTCGCTGGGCCGCCTCTACCGCGTGGAACACCATTTCGCCGCAGGCAATCAGGCTCACATCCTTGCCCTGGCGCAACCAGTTTGCCTTGCCGATCAGAACCTGAGCGCCCTGGGGATACACATCCGGCACGTCGCCGCGCCCTACGCGCACGTAGGTCGGATCGTGCGTCTTGCACAGCTGGCGCGTCATGGCTGCGGCGGAGTTTGCGTCGGCGGGCAGGATCACGGTCATGTTGGGGATCGCACGCATCAGCGCCACGTCTTGCGTTGCGTGGTGGGTGGTGCCCAGCGCGCCGTAGCTGACGCCGCCCGACACGCCGATGATCTTCACATTCATCTGGGAATACGCCATGTCAACCTTGACCTGCTCGGCGGCCCGCATCGAAAAGAAGCACGCCGGGCCGCACACGAATGGACGCAGGCCCGCATTGGCCAGCCCCGCGCCGATGCCCACGGCATCCTGTTCGGCGATTCCGCACTCGACAAACTGCCCGGGCAGCTCGTCGGCAAACTGATTCAGCGTGACCGAGCCCCGGCTGTCGGTGCACAGCGCGAAGATGGTTTTGTCCTCTCGAGCGATTTGCAGCAGCGTCTCCGTGATTGCCTTTCTCGCAGCTTTCATGCCCAGCTCACCCCTGTCATGCCCAGCGCTTTATACGCTTCCTGCAGTTGTTCTTCGCTCGGCACGTGATGATGCCAGGCGGCCTTGTTCTCGGCAAACGGCAACCCCTTGCCCTTAACGGTCTTCGCGATCAGGCAGTGCGGTCTGCCCGCCGGATGCTCCCCTTGAAAGTAATCCAGGATCGCGCTCATGTCGTTGCCGTCGATCTCCGTCACGTCCCAGCCAAACGCGCGCCACTTGGCGGAAAAATCCTCCAGCGCCATCACCGCTTCGGTGGCGCCGGAAATCTGCAGCCCGTTGCGGTCGACGATCGCGAACAGGTTGTCTAAGCGGTAGTTCGCGCCCGCCATAGCGGCTTCCCAGATGGATCCCTCAGCCTGCTCTCCATCGCCCATCACCACGAAGGTATTGAAACCGCGGCCGGTGCGCTTCGCGCCCAGCGCCATCCCCACGCCCGCGCTCAGCCCGTGACCCAGCGCGCCGGTGCACAGCTCGATGCCCGGCACCTTGTTCGTCGGGTGCCCGATCAGCCGTGAGCCCGGTGTCGAAAACTCACGGAGCTCCGATTTTTCAATGAACCCGAGGTCTGCCAGGATCGCCAGATACCCCTCTACGCTGTGGCCCTTGCTGAGCAGGAACCGGTCGCGATCCGGCCAATCGGGGCGCTTCGGGTCAATCTTCATCACGCCATAAAACAGCGCCGTAAGCACATCCAGACAACTCATCGCGCCGCCTGTGTGGCCTGTCTGGGCGCGGGTGATCATGGTCACAGCGTCCGCCCGACGCTCGTTGGCGATCCTTTGCAGTTCTGTTGCGTTCATACTGCCTCCTTATGCGCTGGCCGCCAAAGGGCATGACGCCCTGTGGCGGGGTTCAAGGGGTTGCGCCCCTTGCGCTCACCTAGTTGTGCCGTAAATCCCGGATGCTCTTTCTCTCGACGAGCTCGACGCCAACCTCGATCTTCTGGATGCAGTCGGGCGCGCGCTTGTCGGCCATCTCCACCAACCTTCGCACGGCCACTCGCCCCATCTCGCGCTTGATCACACGCACGGTGGACAGCGGCGGGCTGTTGACCTGGCAGATCTGCAGATCGTCCATGCCGATCATCGACACGTCGCCAGGCAGCTTGTAGCCGTGTTCTTTTAGCGCCCGAGCGAAACCCGCGGCAATGATGTCGTTGGCGGCAAAATAGGCACTGGACAACCTGGGTTTTTGCTCGAGTAACGCCATCACATCCAGGTAAGCGCCCTCGATGGTGGGCGTCACGCGCCAGCTATAGTCAATGAACTGCTCCAAGTGGTGCTCGCGCATGGCGTCCTCGTAGCCCATGCGCCGGTAGCCCATGTTTTGGAAGCGCGCGCTGGAGGTGATGTGACCGATGCGGGTGTGCCCCATGTTGATCAGGTGTTCAGTGGCCAGATAGCCCGCGTCCTGGTTGGCGATGGCCACCATGTTCTTCGAAAGATGCGGGAACAGGCTGTCCAGAACCAACAGCGGCGCGGCCGTTGACGCAAACAGGCGCATGTCCTCCTGATGCATCTCGGTGGCCAGCAGCAGGATGCCCGCGCACTCCTCCTTGCAGATGCCTTTCACGCGCTCGAGATAGTCGCCGTCCTGCTCCATGTGGATGTTGCTGATCATCATGTCGAGGCCGCTCAGATGACACTCGCGCTCAATGCCGTCCATGAGCTCCATAAAAAACTGGGTGTCCATCAGCACCAGTCCGTGGCGCTTGAACACCACCAAACGGATGTAATCGCGCTTGGCGGTGCGCTGGGGCTCAAAATCGTAGCCGATCTCACGCGCGATCTGCTCGATCTGCTGGCGGGTGGCCTGCCCCACGCCCTTGCGCCCGTTGAGCGCGTTGCTGACCGTGGCCACCGACACGCCGGCGCGCGCGGCTACATCCCGGATGGTTGCCTTCATAATCTGTGTGCCTCCATTCGCAGCGTTATAACATCCAGCATACCACGAATGTTTAAAACATTTGTTACGATTAATCTGTGTTTTGCATTTGTTCATGCATATTTCGGCGACAAATACATGTATCTGTATTCTAAAATGCATGTTGTGTTATGTCAAGCGCACTCAAGAGAATGAAAAATGTGAACGTTTTAGCTAAACGCTTTGTCCTATCTCACAAAACAGGCTGCGTTTCCCGACAATTCAGCCTGACCCTGCGCCGTGCGCTGGCTATCTCGCCATTGTTTGCTGAAACGTTTACTTGTTTAGTAAACTGATAAAACTTTTGAGGATATTTCACTCGGCAGTCGATCAAATCTGGCTTGACAACCCCGAACAATCATGCTAGTCTCGAATCAAACGTCCTACATTGAACATTAATGGAATGAGGTGAGCCATTATGAAGGTTGCCGTCGTCTACACGAGCACCACGCCAGAGCTGGTCCAGATGGTCGAACAGCAGCTGATAACCCAGCTTGCGGGCAAGGATGCCCAGCTCATGAGCTACAAGGATCCCTCCATTCTTCAGGAAGCCCGCGATAACGGAGGCGTCACGTTCGGCTGCGCCAGGCGACTGCTGAACCTTTACGAGCAGGGTGTGAAGGACTGCGCAGACATCATACTGAACGTGTGCAGCTCCGTGGGTGACGTGGCGCTTCATGCAAAGCCGCTGTACGAGCTGACCGGCGTGCGCTTCGTGCGCATCGACGAGGACATGGCCATGGAGGCCGTGGCGCTGGGCAACAGAATCGGCGTGATCGCCACCCTCCCCACCACGCTCGAGCCCACCAAACGGTTGGTGCTTGAGTGCGCCAAGCGCCAGGGCAGAATGGTCGAGCTGGTGGATGGCCTGGCGGACGGCGCGTTCGGCCTGGACCCGGAGCAGTTCAAGCAGAAGCTGATCGACACCGCCATGCGCATCAAGGATCAGGTGGACGTGCTACTGTTCGCGCAGGGCTCCATGGCCTACGCCGAGCAGGCCGTGGCCGCTTCCGTGGACAAGCCCACGCTGTCCAGCATCCGCTTTGGCGCGGCGGCCGTTCGTCAGGCAGCGGATGCATTGAGGTGTGAAAAATGAAGCTGATCCCAAGCGTTTGCAGCAACCTTTGGTTTCCGGCATCGAGAAAGGACATCGATGCGTTCCAGCGCACGGCCGAGTTCCTGGCCGCGAAAGGCGTGCGCTGCATGGAATACTATCACGATGGCGACGGTTTCGACCGCGTTGGCGGAATCCTGCAGCAAAACGGGCTGGACAGCGTGCTGATCGCGGTGATTCCGCTGAAAGAGCAGCTGCTGCATCTCTGCGCCACCGACGAGAACTGCCGCCGTCGCGCCATCGAGCTTTGCAGCCAAATGATGCGCCGCGCCGCAGACAACGGCGCGGGCGTCATGATGGTTTGCTCCGGGCGGATTGAGCTGGGGCGCGAAGACCAGGGCGTGCATGCGTTGGCGCAATCCGTCGAAGCGCTTCACAACGAGCTGATCCGGCAGGGCCATCCCCTGTCGCTAGAGTTGGAGCCCTGCGACAGCGGCGTCGACGCGCGCCAGCTGATCGGGCCATATCAGCGAACGCTGCAGCTGTGCGCGCTGCTGAAACAGCGCGGCGTTCCGCTGCGGCTGACCATGGACAGCGCCCACACCAGCGAAGAAGGCCAGAATTTTTTCGAGGCCGTGCAGGCAACCAAACCCTTCTGCTCTCATGTCCACTACGCAAACTGCACCTTGAACGACCCGAGCAACCCGCTGTATGGCGACAAGCATTTGGGTTATGAGTTTCCGGACAGCGTTTGGACATTTGACACGCTGCATCAGCTCACAACGCAGCTGGATGCGCTGTATTCAGGGGACGAACCGCTGAAGATCGGCCTGGAGGCGCTTTGCCGCGAGCGCGATCCGTTCGCGTATTTCGACCAAACCTGGGCGCGCCTGGCGCTGCCCGTATGAGGAGGCTGGCATGACGACTAAGCAACTCTATGAAACCGCCAACAGGCTGCGGCTGGACGTGGTCGAAACCGTGTATGCCGTGGGCGACGGCCACCCGGGCCCGTGCATGTCCATCGCCGAAGCCATGGCCGTGCTGTTCTTTGACCGCATGGACATCCGTCCAGAGGAGCCGCGCTGGACGGAAAGGGACCGGTTTATCCTCAGCAAGGGCCATGCCTGCCCGATCCTGTATGCCGCGCTGGCGAGGCGGGGCTTCTTTCCCATTGAGGAGCTGAGCAAGTTGCGCACGCTGGAAGGCATGCTGCAGGGTCATCCGGACATGAACAAGACGCCGGGCGTGGACTCGGTGTCCGGATCATTGGGGAACGGCGTGGCGATCGGGCTGGGCATGGCGCTGGGCATGCGCATGCAGAAGATCGGCAAGCATGTGTTCGTGGTCGTGGGCGACGGCGAGATGCAGGAGGGCGTGATCTGGGAAGCCGCCATGGCCGCCGCCAAACACAGGGTGAGCAACCTGATCGTGCTGGGCGACTGCAACAACAACCAGTCGGGCGGTCACGTGACGGATCTGAGCTCGCTTTACCCCGCCGTCGATAAATGGGCCGCGTTTCATTGGCAGGTGCTGCAGGTGGACGGCCACGACGTCGAGGCGCTGCAGCAGGCGCTTCATGCGACCTGCGCGGAAAAGGAGCGTCCGAGCTACATCGAAATGAAGACCGTTAAGGGAAAGAACATCTCCTACATGGAGAACAACAACGCCTGGCACAAGCGCACACCCACGATGGAAGAAGTCGAAATCGCAAGGCGCGAGCTGGAGGTGCCCAAATGAGCACGCTGAGCACCCGTGAAGCCACCGTCCGCGCGATCATGGAGGCTGCCGAGAAAGACCGCCGCATCGTGCTGGTGTCTCCCGATTCCATGCTGGCGGCTCGTTCGACGCCGTTCGCGCAAAAATATCCCGATCGGTTTGTCGAGGTTGGCATCGCCGAGCAGGACGCCGTGGATGTCGCGGCGGGCCTGGCTACCACCGGCATGATCCCGGTGGTCATCACCTACGCGGGGTTTCTGACCATGCGCGCCTGCGAGATGATCCGCACCTTCATCGCCTATCCCGGACTGAACGTTAAGCTGGTCGGGCTGAACGGCGGCATGCTTGGCGGCGAGCGCGAGGGCGTGACACACCAGTTCTATGAAGATCTGGGCATCCTTCGCTCCATGCCGGGCGTTTCGATTCTAACCCCCGCCGACGCGCACCAGGCGTACAAGGCCGCCCAGTCGATGCTTGCAATCGATGGACCGGTGTATCTGCGACTGGCCAGCGGGCGCGAGCCGGAGGTGTTCGATGAGGGAACCCCGTTCGCGTTCGGCAAGGCGAGAACCGTCATCGACAACGGAAATGATCTGGCCATCTTCGCAAGCGGGTTCATCATGAATCGCGCCATCGAGGCCACCCACCAGCTGAAGCGCCAGGGCGTTGACGCCACATTGATCGACATCTCGACCTTGAAACCGCTGGACCACGACGCCGTCACAAATGCGCTTCGCAAGTGCGGGCGCGCCATCACCATAGAGGATCACAACATCTACGGCGCGCTGGGCAGCGCGATCTGCGAGGTGGCCTGCGAGGCGCGGCCCTGCCGCGTGATCCGGGTGGGCCTGCCCGATGTGTACCCGCGCAGCGGCCACGCCGACCAGCTGCTGTCCGCGTACGGCCTGGGCATCCCCGATATCCTGAGCGCCGCCCGGCGCGCCATGGAGTGATTTTTATGCAAGACAAAACGACTCTGCTCACCCCTATGAACAACAAAACCATCGTGGATCGCATCATCGCGCGGCTGACGCGCACCATTCTGTCCGGGGCGCTGAAGCCGGGCGATAAGATCCCCACCGAGGTGGAGCTGTCCGAATCGCTGGGCGTGGGGCGCAACACTGTGCGCGAGGCGGTCAAGGCGCTGGTGGCCATGGGCGTGCTGAACATCCGGCGCGCCGAGGGCACATTCGTCGCTGATGGCTTTTCCGAGCGCATGCTGGAGCCAATGATCTACGGCATGGTCTTGGAGGGCGGCGACACGCCCGCCGTCAGCGAGTTGCGCTATCTGTTCGAGAGCGGGCTGCTGTCATTGGCCATCGACAAGGCGACCGCCGAGGACACGGAGCGGCTGCGCGCGGCGCTACAAACCCTGTCTGACGCCGCCAAACCGCCCTACCGTATCTCGGAAATCCTGGACGCCGACATGCGCTTCCACCGCCAGATCGAGCAGATCGTGGGCAACCCGCTGGTCGAGAAGATTATGCTGGTCATTCAACGCATCTCTCAGCCTTCACTGGAGCGGGCCATCCAGCGCTTCATCGACGGGGCCAAGATGCCGCAGATGCTCTCCATGCACCGGCGGATCTGCGAGATCATCGAATCCAAGGACAAGGCCAGCGTGGGCGAAGCGATGGATGAACACTTCAAATACTGGCGCGAGGCGCTGCTTCGCAAGGAGGAGGAATCATGAGCTATTTCCAGAACGTGCACGCGATTTCAAAGACCCGGTTTTGGGTGAACAACGTGACACGCGCCCAGGCGCGTCTGGCCATCAAGGCGGGCGCTGTGGGCTGCACGCAAAACCCGGCGTATCTGTCAAAAGTGATCGGAAGCAAAGACGACGGCGCGTGGATCGATGGCATGATCGATGAGCTGTTGCCCGTGTACGCGGACGACAATGCGCTGCTCGCCGAGCTTCAGCGCCGCGTGATCGCGGGAATCTGCCGGGAGTTTATGCCCATATATAAGGAAAGCGACGGACAGAACGGCCTCGTCAGCATACAAGCCGATCCATTCCACGAGGACGTCGGCACAATCCTCGACAACGCCGAGAGGAGCCGCGCGCTGCTGCCCAACTTCCTCATCAAGATCCCCGCCACAAAATCGGGCATCGAGGCCATCGCGCTGCTGATCCCGCAGCGCGTGCCGCTGTTGGCCACCGAGGTCATGAGCATGGACCAGGTGATCGAGCTTCTGGAGCTGCACAGGCGGCTCACCCAGGGCATGGAAAACCCGGCCCCGTTCATCTTCGCGCACATCAACGGCATCTTTGACGAACACCTGGAGGCAACCGCCAAGCAGCAGCACATCGATGTCAGCGCCGAGGCGCTGCGCTGCGCGTCGTTCGCGCTGGCGCGGCAGATGCAGTCGCTGATGGCGGAACGCGGCTACACCGCTAGCTATCTCGCGGGCGGTGCGCGCGGGCTGCACCATTTCACCGACATGGTGGGCGTCGAAGGCGGCGTGACGATCAATTGGACCGGCGCCGCGGACAAGCTGATCGAGCTGGACGAACAGCCTGATGACCGGTTTGCAAAGCCCATCCCTCAACACTTGATCGATGAGCTGATGGCCAAACTGCCCGACTTCAGGAGGGCCTGCACGCCCGGTTCACTGGCTGCCGAAGACTATGAGCACTTTGGCCCGGTGGTGCGATTCCGCGACGCCTTTGAGGAAGGCTGGGCGATGGCGCTGGATTATGTGGCCCGCAAGCGGCCCAAATAGACAGGCGCAATGACAGTGCCCTCAACAGTTTCGGCGCGCGCGCATCCGCACACCCAACATTGCACAAATTTGTTAAACAATTGAAAGAATATCCAACCGGATTTGAACGCCATCCCGATTGACACAAACACTTTCTCATGATACCATTTTATATGGTTTGTTTCGCGCACAGATGAAATTTTAGGAGGAGTTTATCTTGAAGCGTGTTCTGTCGGTACTGGTTCTGGTGCTGCTGGTTGCGGCAAGTTTTCCGGTCATTGCCATTTCCGAGGCCGCCGATCAGAAAGTTACCATCACCTATTTGTCCCGCTACTCCAACCCCGAGGAACCGCGCAGCGCATTTTACATGGGCAAGCTGGATGAGTTCCGCGCGGCCAACCCCAACATTGAGGTTGAAGACATCTCCGTGCAAGACAGCAACGCCTACATTTCCAAGGTGAAGGCATCCGTAGCGGCCGGCTCGCCGCCCGACATGTACATCACCGATGCCTATGCCCAGATCCTGGATCAGGTCAAGAGCGGCATGGTCAAGGACATCAGCGGCCTCATCAACTCCCCTGAGTGGACCGGCCCAAAGGATCCGGCGGCGCTGTATCCCTGGACCTATGAGCAGTACGGCATCGAGGGCGTCTACGGCTGCCCCAACCAGGTCGTGACCGAGCAGATGTTCGTGAACACCAAGATCCTGAAGGAGTATGGCTTTGAAGTGCCCCAGACCTGGGAGGATATCGTCGCCATGGTTCCCGCGCTGTCCGGCGCCGGCTACCAGCCGGTGTCCCTGGGCACCAAGGACAGCTGGCACGCGGGCGCTTTCCACACCACGCTGTTCCTGAAGATGTACGGCACCGAGTTCCGCGACAAGTTCGTGGCGGGCGAAATCAAGTGGACAGATCCCGAGAGCGTCGCGGTATTTGAGAAGTTCAAGGAACTGATCGATGCGGGTGTGTTCGGCGACAGCGATGTG
This sequence comes from Eubacteriales bacterium, assembly GCA_031549325.1. Classification (GTDB taxonomy): domain Bacteria; phylum Bacillota; class Clostridia; order Christensenellales; family Aristaeellaceae; genus JAJDGF01. The sequence continues at coordinate 58,241 of JAVBQA010000031.1, forward strand.
GCCGTGGACACCTTCGTGGCCATGCAGGACTACTGCAACGGCAACTACCCGATGCTGATCACCCCCAGCTTCTTCTTCTCGACGATTCAGGCGTCCGACGTGGCGCAGGATTCCGTCGTCATCAACCTGCCCTCCTTCAAGGATCATCCGGAATTCGCGGGCACCTGGAACGCGGGCACCGGCGAGGGCTTCGTGGTTACCTCCGACCTGAACACCCCCGAGTACGACGCCACCACGAAGCTGTTTGCGCACATCCTGGGCAAGCAGACCTTCTCTGACTATGCTCAGCTCCTTGGCGGCGGCGTGTTCCCGGTGGATGTGGACTTTGACGCCAGCCAATCCGCCCCCATCATGAAGCAGTTCATGGACGCCTATGCGGCCCGCACCGGCTCGGCCGACGACCTGGCCCGCTACAGCGACATGACCAACCTGCTGGAGATCTTCCGCGGCGAGACGCAGCTGTTGTTCACCGGCAAATCCCCGGCGGACATTGCGTCCACCATCCAGGGCGAGTACGACAAGTTTAAGGCCGCCCAGGGCTAATGCACCATTGGACCCCCGTGGGGCCAAAGCGGGTTTCGCTTTGGCCCCACTTCTGCGGATGGAGGCTGGACGCATGCAGTATCGGTTGAGGGGCAAGAAATACCCCCTGGAGGGCGCGCTTTGGCTGCTGCCCGCCGTTTTGGTGTTCTCGGTGTTCATCATTGGACCACTGATCAGCATGGTCCGAACCTCGTTCTTCGACTGGAACGGCATGCCCAATATGCCCATGGCTTGGGTGGGCATGCAGAACTATGTCACCTTTTTCAGCGACTACGCGGCGTCCAGCGTGATTCGAAACATGGGCATCATGTTTGCGATGCATCTGCTGCTGACGCTGCCGATCTCGTTCTTTCTCGCCTCGGTGGTCAACATCGGTACAAAAGGCGTGCGCGCGCTCAAGACGGTGTACTTTCTGCCCACCGTCATCAACCGCGTGGCCATCGGCATCATGTTCAACTTTCTGGTGCTGCCCCGCGTCGGGCCGGTTACGGTGCTGATTCGCACGCTGGGGCTTGGAAACATCAACCTGCTGGGGAATCTTTCAACCGTCATGGCCGCCGTCACGTCCGTTGAAATCTGGGCCAGCTGCGGGTTCTACATGATCCTGTTCCTATCCGGCATGGCGGCCATCCCGGAGGACCTGTACGAAGCGGGCGCAATCGACGGCACGAACGCTTGGCAGCGCCTGCGCTACATCACCGTTCCCTCGCTGAAGCAGACATTCCGCATCGTGATCGTGCTGATCCTGACCGGCGCGTTTAAAATCTTTGATTTTGTGATGGTGCTCACCTCGGGCGGCCCAGGCAACGCCTCCGAGGTGCCCGCCACCGTCATCTACAAGCGCGCGTTTCTGGACAATCGCTTTGGCTACGCCGACGCCATCGCCGCGATGACAGTTGCGGCTTGCCTGCTGATCACAGTGCTGTTCAATTATTTGTTCCGCGACCGGACGGAAGGGCGGTGATCATATGAAGAAGAAAGTTACGATCACCGGCGTCCTGATGGGCGCGCTCGGCGCCGTCTGGCTGTTCATCACCGCGTTTCCGCTGTATTTTACGCTGGTCTCGTCGTTCAAGACCGACAAGGAGATCTTTCAGAACTACTTCGCGCCGCCAATGCAGTTCCACTTTGAGAACTATGTGCAGGCGCAGAAGATGTCCAACCTGCTGCGCGCGCTGATGAATTCGGTGGGCATCGCGCTGGTATCCATTGTTGTGCTTCTGTTCATCGACATCCTGGCCGCCTACATCCTGGGCCGCAAGAAAGTCCCTTTTTCGGGCATCCTGATGGTGTTCCTGTCGGCGGCGATCATGATCCCGCTGCAGAGCATCCTGATCCCCATCGTGCAGCTGGTTGCGCGCATGGACGCCTACAACAACATGGCCATGATGACGCTGGTGTACGTGGCGGTAAACATGAGCTTTGGGTTCTTCGTGCTGTATGGCAGCGTGCTCGGCGTCAGCCGCGAAATCGATGAATCAGCCGAAATCGACGGCTGTAACCTGTTTCAGCTGGTGTTCCGCATCATCGCGCCCATGATCAAGCCGGCGCTCGCCACCTGCGCCATTGTGTCGTTTCTGTTCATCTACAACGAACTGGCGCTGGCCAACGTACTCATCAGCAAGAACAGCCTGAAGATGATTTCGGTGGCGCTGCTCAACTTCAAGGGCGACTTTGGCGTCTACTACGCCTACACTTTTGCCGCCATCGTGATCGGCATCATCCCAACTTTGCTTTTCTACATTTTCGCGCAAGAGAATGTTGAAAAAGGCCTGGCCGCCGGCGCCATCAAAGGCTGATATCACTTGATCTATTAGGAGGTTATCATCATGGCTGAGTTTATGTCCTACGATCCCTGGGCGCGCACCAAGACCCGCAACGGCATCCCGGCGGACGAACTGATCTCCGCGCTGCAAAAGAGCATCCGCAGAGGCCTGGACGAGATCGCCATCGACTGCGCGTACGAGATGTACATTTCGAGTCCTCAGCTGGAGGAAAAGCTGTGGCGAAGGCTGATCGCCATCTCTGTGGAGGACATCGGCTTTGGCGAGCCCATGGCGCCGATGCTGGTGAACAATCTGAACCAGATGCGCAAGAATTTCGCCTATGCGGACGGCGACCGCCCCATGTTCTTCATGCACGCCATCCGCTATCTGTGCAAGTGCCACAAAGAGCGCTCCACCGACCACCTGAAGAATCTGGTCATGAAGAAGTTCGCTGAGGGCTATGTGCCGATCGTGCCCGAGTACGCTTACGACATGCACACCACCAAGGGCAAGGCCAACGGGCGCGACGTGATCCACTTTCTGGAGGAAGCCAGCCGCGTTGATCCTGTGATGGACGGCTATGACGATCACTACCGCCAGATGCTGATCGCCGAAATGAAAAAGCCCGCGCAACCTCATGTTGAGGGCGCATTCGAGTACAACTGCTGGCAAGAGTAATCACCGTTGTACAAATGTACAAAAAAGGGCGCAAACGCGTCCTTTTTTGCGTCTATGCGCAAACCACCGGCAAGGTCTAAACATCTTCCTTGAACTCCATGTGACATCATTTCCCGAACCATGAACACAACCGTAATCTCCAGATATAGAAAGGCGCCTTAATATTTACATTCGAAATTGCAAAATACCATTGACAGATTGCTAAGGCACCTGTATAATCCAAATTGTAAGGCACCTTACTACGCAAAAACAGAAATGTTAAGGAGGATTGTGAGTATGAGCAATCATGAAGAAAGTACCAATGAAACGGCGCGCACTGGGAATCAAGATTTAATTGAGCAGTTCAGCCGTCTGCAGTGGCTGATGATGCGTTCCCACCTGCACAACCACCGTCAACATGGCCCCATGGGCAACCCTCATCGCGGCCAGGGCAGGGTGCTAAAGCTGCTGAGCATGCGCCCGGAGATCAGCCAGAAAGAGCTAACCTTCTTGCTGGACATGCGCCCCCAGTCGCTGGGTGAGCTGCTGACAAAGCTTGAGCGCAGCGGCTACATAACCCGGGAACCGTCCGCGTCTGACCGGCGCGTGATGAACATCCAGCTGACCGAGCAGGGCAAAGAGGCAGCCGCCGATGTGGAGTCCAAGGGCAGCCAGGACGAGCTGTTTTCCTGCCTGAATGACGAGGAGCAGGCGACGCTGAGCGGTTACCTGACGCGCCTCATCGAGGCGCTGGAGAGTCAGCTGGGCGACGAGGACGAGCGCTTCGACTGGAACGACCGGCGCGGCTTCTTGGGTGGGCACGATCCGCGCTGCGAAGGCCGCCACGGCTTCGGCCCCGATGACATGCGCGGCCACGGCTTCGGTCCGGACGGCATGCGCAGGGACGGCCGCTTTATGCCGATGGGCGGCATGCGAGGCGGGTTCGCCCCGCGCGGCCCTGGCTTCGGCGAACACCCCAAGAATCCAGAGGAAGAACTCTAATCAAGCCGAGGGAGGGATACCCATGAACACCGTCATCATTCTTGCGCTGACGGTCTGGGGCGTCCAGATCGCGCACGCGCTGAGCGGGGCACTCAATGAACCCACGCTCTGGTCGACCGAAGACGAGGACGGATCCACCGCCGCCTGATTGGATAAACAGAGAGCCTTGCATCGCGCAAGGCTCTCTCGCGCTGCAGCTTGCTTTTCATTGCCCCTAGGCCCATCCGTGCAGCGGCTCGAATTCAACCTGCGCCTCTTCGGTTTCCACCGCGATGCAGATGTTCACGGCTTCCCTCAGGTGCGCCGGCAGGTAGAACTCCCACTGACTCTCGTGCTCGCAGTTTTCCCCCATGCGGAATTTCACCGGCTCACCGCTGCCCAGCAGCTTTGCACTCCGGATCTTCGAATGGATATTGTAGATGATCGCGCGGGGCGCGGGCTCCACAATGTGAATATAGAACTTGTTTCCCCTGCCGGTGAACAGCGCCCACTCCAGGTCGTATGGATACAGGGGCAGACAGCGCGTCTTATAGATCGCCTCGCCGTTGGCCTTCAGCCAATCCCCCACTGAATCCAGCACCTGCCCGCAGCCCTCCGGCACATTCCCGTCAGCGTCAGGCCCAACGTTCAACAGATAGTTGCCGCCGCGCCCGTTGATCTTGATGAGCTTTCTGATCACCTCGTCGGGCGACTTCCAGCTGACGTCGTCCTTCCGGAAGCCCCAGGTCTCATTCAGCGTGGCCGGCACCTCCCAGTCGCCCTGATACGGCAGCAGCGGGATGAAGTTGTCGCCGGTGGTCATGTATTCGCCCAGGTTGTTGCCGATGCGCCCGGACACGATGCAGTTCGGCTGGTAGCTCTTCACGAAGTCGAACAGCTCTCGGCTCTCTTGCTCGGTCATCTCAAGCGGCGTGTCGAACCAGATCAGGCCCAGCTCGCCGTACCCGGTCAGCAGCTCCTTCAGCTGAGGTTTGCACACGCGCTCTAGGTAAGCTCTGAAGTTTTTCCCGCCGTTGTCCTTGAAGGCCGCGTAGCCGTCCGGATCGTGCCAGTCCTGCGCTTGGGAATAATACAGGCAGAACTTCATGCCGTACTTCTCGCAGGCCAGCTGCAGCTCCTTCGTCACGTCGCGCCCAAACGGCGTCGCGTCCACGACGTTGTAGGGATTGCACTTGGAATGGTACATCGCAAACCCGTCGTGGTGTTTGGCAGTAAACACGAGGTAGCGCATGCCCCATTCTTCCTTCGCCCGCTTGATTAGCGCGTCGGCGTCGAAATGCTTGGGGTTGAACTGCCGCGCCAGCTTCTCATACTCATGAACCGGAATGTCCAGATGGTTCATAATCCACTCTCCGATGTTCGGCGTCTTTTGACCGTTGTATTCGCCCGCCAGCACGGCATAGAGCCCCCAGTGGATGAACAATCCGTACTTTGCATCCTTAAACCAGGCCTGGTGCGTGTCCTTAATCATGGGGCGTTCCTCCTGTTTTGTGATCGTGGCAATCCTTCACTGATTCGCGGATCACGAGCCTCGGCGGCAGTCGGTAACACCTGCCCGGAGGCGGCAGCGGCGGGTCCTTCAACAGCCGGCGCTGCACCAGCTCGCTGGCCAAGCTCCCCATGTCCGCCGTTGGCTGGGTGACGGTGCTGAGCTTTGTGGGCAGGATGTCGATGGGAATCAGCTCGTCGTACATGATGAACGACAGCTCACCCGGGATGTCGACGCCCTTGCTGTACACCACTTCCAGCACGCCCATGGAGATGTGATGGTTGGCGGTCAGCAGCGCCGTCGGTCGTTCGGTCAGATCCAGCAGAGCGGTTAGCCCATCGCGGCCATGCCGCTCGTCATAATCCCCCAAGCGCAGATACTCCGGCCGGACGGGCAGCCCGGCTTCATTCATCGCGCGCACAAACCCATCGCAGCGGGTGCGCGCCGACTCGATATGCCCCGGCCCCCCCAGGAACGCGACGCGCTCGTGACCCCGCTCGATCAGATGCCGCGTGGCCAGATACGCGCCCAAATCGCCGTCGCCGATGATCGAGTCGCAGCCCTCGATCACGTTGTCAAGCACGACGATCGGCACGCTGCCATCAATCGCGGATTGGATCGCGCACTCGTCGTACAGCCCGCAGCCGCAGGCGATGATCAGCGCCTCTGCGCCCTTCCTGAGCAGGAATTGCATCATCGGTTCCAGCCGCGTCAGGTCATGCTGGCAGGACATGGCAAGCAGGCTGTAGTTCGACTCGTATAGGTGCATCTGCACGCTCTCAGACAGCCGCGAATTGAACAGACTGTCCAGCGACGAAACGATCATGCCCACCATGGAGCTTCTGTTGGTCTTGAGCGTCTTGGCGGCCTGGTTGGGGTAATACCCAAGCTCTGCAATGGCTTCCTTCACCCGCAGGCGGTTCTTCTCGCGGATGGTTTCGCCGTTCAGATAGCGTGACACCGTGGCGATGGAGGTGTCCGCCAGGCAGGCCACGTCCTTGATGGTGGGCATATGCGTTCTCCTTTGGCTATTTCTCGAACACCAGCATCTGATGCCCCACGATCTCGCGCACAACGCACTTGGCGACGCCATGCTCGAAGGTGAACGGCACCCGCTCCATCGAAGGCGCGAGGTATGCTTTGCTGGGCACGAAGTCCAGCATTAGCTCGACTTTCCTGTCGTACAGCGGGATCACATCCTCAATGATGTCGATGTCGGCGCGGCGCTCCACCGGATAGTGCAACAGGTGCGCAACGCGGCGGCCCGGCTGGTCGCACACGGTGACCCGCGCGGTGCTGGGCAGGTCAGACTCCAGCATCCGGCGACCGAGCAGCAGCTCGATCGCGTTTTGGATGAGCAGCTTGTAGGCATGGTTGCCGTGGGTCTTGTAGGCGCCGAACAGCGGATCGGAAAAATAGATCACGTCGCCCGATCTCACCGCGCCCGCATACTTGCTCAGTTTGTCCGGCGCGGTCTGCTGGTGGCTCATAAAGTGGTTCCAGGCGCGCTCGAAGTATGGCTCCACCACCTGTGCAAGTACCTCCGCCCTGTCCGCCACGATGTTCAGCCCACGCTCGTAACTGACATAATCCGTCCGCAGCAGTCCCTTCCCGAGCGCACCGCCCACCCGCAGATACGTGCTGCTGAACGCGGACGGCCCCGCCGAGCTGAACCCCAGGTCCAGCGCAAACTCGTCCGCGTCGGGCCTCGTGCCCGACCAGCCCGTCAGGATCACCTTGCCGCCCTCATCGATGTACCGCTTCACGATCCGAGCGCGCTCCTCGTCAAAGCGCACCTTGTCCGGAAAGATCACGAGCTTGTAGCCATCCAGCGGCTGCTCCCAGTCGATGATGTCGAACTGGTCGCCGTGCTCCAGCAGCACCTGCGCGGCGGCCTCCAGCGCCTTGATGTGCGGGCGTTGCGCGCGGCCAAACGTGCCGTCGTTCACGCACATCAGCCCGATCTCCGCCTGCATTTTGGCGTCCTCGCACCAGGGCTGCTTGCGCTCAACTTCGGTGAACACCTCGCCAATCAGCGCGTACACTCCCTCATCTAGGCGGCCGCGCGGATGCAGTTGGTCGCCGATGCACACCATCGCGCCGCAGGCCATCATATAGAAGCACTCAAACTCCAGCGCAGCGCGGTTTTTCATGCCGCCGAAATCCGCCCAAGACTTGTGGAAGCGCCCATTCATGCCGATGATGGGCTTGTTAAACATCTTGTTGTAGCGCACGAAGATCGGGAAATGGTTATAGCCCCAGGGACCGGACGGCAGCGACTCGATCTCGATGCGCGAGATGTAGTCGAGTTCCCGGCGAAGCGAGTGCCACTTGCGCTCGTCGATGCGCTGACGGCCATTGAAAAACACCTCGGCATTGGGTTGGCTCGCCCACACCTGCGCGCTCAGGCGCTTCATATGGGCGCGGATCACCTCCACCGAGTGCTTCACCCGATCGGCCTCGCACGCTGGATCGTAGCCCTTTTGCTGCATGGCGTCGATGCATCGCGCGCAGGAGCAGCCGCTGATGTGGTATTGGTTGATGTCAAACCAAAGCCCGTCAGGCTTGTACTTTAGTATTTCGTCCACCTGCGCGCTCAGATAATCCTCGTACAGATTGTTCACGCACAGCCAGCTCCAGCCGGTGCCCTCCGAGGTATATGGCTCGCGCCCCACTTGTTTTCCATGCTCATCCAGCTGGATCCACTCGGGGTGCGCGTGGGCGGCGGCCTCGTCCCACACCACGGTGGTGTACACCGGGCACAGGATGCCTTCCGCGTGCAGCGCCTCAATCATCTGGCCCAGCATGTCGAACTGCAGGGACGGATGCATCGGCCCGATCTTCGAGGGATAATAGCTCACGCCGTGATGGCACTTGGCGAAGAGGTTGATGGATTGCACTTTCGCCTGTTTCAGCGTGGCGGCGAACTGCGCGGCGTCAAACTCGCTGCCCACATCAGGAATCAGCGGCGAGGTGTGAAAATCCAGGTGAATCTGGCGAAACGCGGTGCTCATGGTTGTGTCCTCCACATGAAATCTTTTCTTAAATCAAGATGAATCCGGGAAGATATCCCTGGACGGGATGCGGGTAAGCTCCGCGCCGTTCCTTATTTCCCGCCCATGCCGGTCAGCGCGATGCCCTCGACCAAGTACTTCTGGAACATCAGAAAGATCAGAAAGCTGGGCACGATGGCGATCGCCGCCGCGGCCATGATGCCGGACCAGTCGGTGCCATACTGCCCGTTGAACATGTAGATGCCCAGCGGCAGCGTCTTGTAGGTGTTGGAGCTGGTGATGATCAGCGGCCACAGGAAGCTGCGCCAGCTGGAGATGAACACGAAGATGGACAGCGTGGACAGCCCTGCCGTGGACATGGGCATGATCAGCCGCCAATACAGCGCAAACGCGTTGCAGCCGTCAATCCGTCCGGCCTCCTCGATCTCATACGGAATCGTCAGGAAGAACTGGCGCAGAAGGAACGTGCCAAACGCGGTGAATGCCGCCGGCACGATCAGCGCCTGATAGCTGTCGTACCATCCCAGGTTCTTCATCACGATGAACAGCGGGATGATCGTCACCTGCTGCGGGATCATCAAGGTGCCAAGGTACATCGTGAACAGCACATCGCGCCCTTTGAACGGAATGCGGGAAAACGCGTAGGCGGCGAGGCTTGACGTGATCACGGCCAGGCAAGTGGTCGCGATGCCCACCACCACCGAGTTCCCCATGAACCGGCCGAACGGGAAGAACGCCCACGCGCGCTGGTAGTTCTCAAAGGCCAGCCGAGAGCCCACAAATGAAAAGGGCTTCAGCATCACTTCGTTCTCGGGCTTGACCGAGATGGCCAGCATCGACAGAAACGGCACCAGAAAAATCGCTGCGATGCCGATCAGCAGCGCGTGGCTGACGGCGCTTCGGGCAATGCCCCGCTCGTACTCGCGGGTGCGAATCCTGTGAAGCCGCGGCACACTATTCATAATACACCAGCTCCTTTTGAAACACCATCTGGACGACCGTGACCAGCATGATCATCGCAAACAGGATCCAGGCCATCGCCGATGCATAGCCCATCTTATAATAGGTGAACGCGTTTTGGTACAGGTACAGCACGATGGTGTTGGTGGCGTTCCCCGGGCCGCCGTTGGTCATGATCATCGTCTGGTCGAACACCTGGAACGAGCTGATCACCGTCATGACCACCGCGAAGAAGATCGACGGCGACATCAGCGGCAGCGTGATTTTGAAAAAAACCTGGAACCGGCTCGCGCCGTCGATGCGCGCGGCCTCCTTTTGCGACGCGGGCACGCCCAGCAAGCCCGCCATAAAGATCACCATGTTGTAGCCAAACCCCTGCCACAGGCTCATGATGACGATCGCCCACATGGCGGTGTTCATGCGCCCCAGCCAGTTGATGTCCGTGATGCCAAACAGCCCGAGCGCGTTGTTGATCAGGCCATACTGCGGCAGAAACAGCCACTTCCAAATCATCGCCGTGGCCACAATCGGCGTGACCTGCGGGATGAAGAACACCGAGCGGAATAGTTTTGCACCCTTGATCTTCCCAGTGAGCCACACCGCCAACCCCATGGCCAGCACCACGTTCAGCGACACATAGCACAGCACATAAATGAACGTGTTGCCCATCACCTTGAAGAACAGCGGATCCTTGGTGAACAGCCGCGCGTAATTCCCAAGGCCGATGAAGGTTTTGTCGCCGATCACTGGCCAGTCGAACAGACTGATGACCAGCGAGGACACCACGGGGATCGCCGTGAACACCAGGAAGCCAAGGATGTTGGGCATCAGAAAGCACGCGGCTGTCAGCGTGTTTCTCATGTTGCGCGACAGCTTACGCCTGCGCCTGCCGCCGGTTGCGCTGATCAAACGGGATCACCGTCCCCTCTGTGTATGGAATCCGGCGGGCGGCCACAGCCCGCCCCTACGGGCACCGATACCGATCGATGTTCCCATGCTTGTAGGGGCGAACTGTGCTCGCCCGCCGCTCTGTCCGAACTGATTATTGACCGAGAATTCCGTCGATCATGGCCTGCGCGGCGTCGAGGCCGCTCTGCGCATCCAGATCGCCCATGAACACCGGCTCGATATTGGCATTGATCGCGTTATAGACCTCCTGCCAATTGGTGGTGGTCAGGTACGGCACACCGATGGACGGGTCGCACGAGCGCTCGACGGCGTCCTTCAGGCCGGGCACGTCGGCGTGCTTTTCATAGTAAACCTCGCGAACCGAAGCGCGGGAAGGCAGCGCGCGGCCCCATGTGGCCAGCTTGGTCAGGCTTTCCTTGCTGGTCAGGCTGGTGACCGCATAGTACGCCTCCTGCTTGTGCTTGCTGTCCTTGCTGACGCCAAAGCCCGAGCCCGCGATCGGCGACACGCGCCCAGCGCTGCCCGACGGCACCAGCGTCACGCCGATCTTAAAGTTGCCCTTGGTCTTGATGTTGGTCATGTTCCAGGGGCCGTCCAGCATCATGCCCACGGTGCCGGAGTAAAACTGCTCGCGATCCCAGTTGAAGTTGCCCGTGTCGGTTTGCTGAGGCGCGAAACCGTTCTTGATCAGGTCGGCCTGGCGCTGAAGGGCAAAGGCAGCCTTCGGGTCATTCACGACGAACTTGCCGTCGTCAGTGAAATACTTCACGCCTTCGCCCCAGATGTACGAATTGCTGCGGTCGATGTTGGCTGAGAGCGCCGCGCCATAGTCGCCGTCCTTGCTCAGATCCTCGCAGATCTTGGCGTAAGTGGCGTAGTCCATGTTGTCATCAGGATACGCGACGCCGTGCTTTTCGAAAAGGTCCATGTTGAAAAAAGTGATGTACGGGCCAAAGTCGTACGGCAGACAATACACCTTGCCTTCCTCGCTCAGACCGTCCACGACGCCCTGATAGAAATCATCCATGTTCACGTTGGTGTCAGCAGCGATGAACTCGTCAATCGGATAAAAGCCATCCTTCAGGAAGGATTTCGCGCGCATGACCTGCATGTACAGGATGTCGGGCGAGTTGCCGCCCGCGATCTCCGTGGGCAGCTTGGCCCAGTAGCCGTTCCAGTCTGTGGTGGCAAGATCCACCTTGATGTTGGGGAACGCCGTGGTCACATCATCGGCCAGCTCTTTCCACTGCTTGGCTTCCTCTTCGGATCCAACCTGCATCAGCCAGCGAAGAGTAACGGGATCGCCGGACGCAGCCGCCGTCAGGGTGAGTGAGAACACAAACACCAGGCACAGGAACGCACACAACAACCTCTTCATGACAATACCCCTCCCATTTTTTCATTGCGCCCGAATGCACGGGCCGCTTATTGCAGCCGCCGATGGCGGATTACAATCATGATTGAGCAGGTTTATGAACTGTAATCGTTTACAGTTTTGTCAGCAAAGAAACACAGGTGCGAGCGGCGCGCATCTGTAAGTTCTGTTCGATTCCATCCAACCATTTGCTGGTAAACACCACTTGTTTATGATTATAATTCCACAACCACCATATGTCAATTGTAAATATCTCTACGTTTTTCCAAATTGATCACAAATTGTTCTCAAGGAAGGCATTCACGTCTTTCTCGGCCAGAAATGGTAAATTGTGGTATAATGGGACGCAAGAGAGGTGATTGGTTTGAAAAGGATACTTCTTTTAACCATGCTGCTGTGCCTTCTGCCCACTCTGGCACAGGCGGCCGAGTATGAAATCACAGCTTACGAGATGACCGTCGACGTTCAGCGCGACGGTTCCGCGAGCATCCGCGAGACGCTGACCTACGACTTTGACGGTTCTTACAACGGCATCCTGTCCGCGTTCGACGTAAGCGACGTGGACGGACTGGATGACCTGGAACTCACCGTGGACGACGGCGCCGTGCTGACCCGCGTGGACAGCATGCAGCGCCAGCCCTTCACCTATACCCTGAAAAGCGCAGGCGACTTCCTGAATGTGCAGGCTTATGCTCCCGGCAATGGGGGTATGCGCGTGTTTCGCTACACCTATCGCTTGCGCGGCCTGTGCCAGCGCTATCGGGACGCGGCGCGGCTGAACTACAAGCTGATTGGCATCCTCAATCAGCGCACGCTGAAGAACGCCACGATCCGAATCACGCTGCCCGGCGAGGTTTATGACGCCTGGGCCCACGGCGCCATGCGCAACCGCGACGTGCATCGGATCGACAGCCCGCGGGTTCAGAGCCCCGCGAGCACGCCCTTCGGCAGATCTTTCGAGGGCGACTCGCCACTCGAAGCAACCTCGCCTTCCGTCACGTTGGTCTATGGACCGGTGAGCGTGCCCCGCGGCAGGTATGTCGAGGCAGACATCCTGTTCGACGCGGCTTCCCTTCCGAATGCGCCCATCATCGCTCAGGATGTGATCCCAAGCGCGCGCAGTCTTGAGGCGGCGCTTTCTGAGCAGCAGCAAGCCGAAGATCGCAAGCAGGCCAGCATTCTCGGCGTGCTCTGCACGTTGGTGATGGCATTTGGCGCGGGCGCCGCGCTGCTTCTGCGCAACATCGGGGCGGCCATTGGCTATCGCAAGACCATCCCCGCCAGGGGCGATCCGCAGGTGCTGATGGGCGTGCACGCGGCCGTTGCGCAATGGATTTACGAAAAGAAGGTGGATGAACACGCGCTGACCGGCACGCTGATGGAACTGGTTGCTGCGGGCGCACTACAGATGAACAAGCCGGAAGGGCAATCAGACGAGCCCAGCTTTGTCATCAAGGATCGATTTGTCGAGGGACTGTCGCCCGCCCAACGCCATGTGATGGGCTGGCTGTTTGACGGCCCTGAACCGATCACGTCCTCCCGTCTGGACGCCGGAACCGACGTGGAAAGGGCGCGCTTCAACGCGGATCGCTTGGAAAAGCTCGAAGCCCTGGTGCGGGACGAAGCCCAGCAGAAAGGTTATCTCAGCGGCGCGTCGAGCGCTTATCAAAAGCTGCTCATCATATTCGGCGTTGGCGTGCTGCTGTGCATCGGGCTGTTTTGCTCGCCATGGAAGTGGCTGGGCGCGCCCGCTGTGTTGATTACGCTTCTGCCCATCGCGCAGGCAGCCCGGCTTCGACGGTTCAGCGATGAGGGCGAGCGGGTGTACGCGGCGCTCGCCGACCTGGCGCAGCGGCCGGGCGCCCAGGATGTGAACCCCAAGGATGCGCTGTGGCTGCTGCCCCTAAGCGCGGCTCTCGGGCAGCTGGAGCCGTTCTTTGAGCGCATGGAGGCCCTTTGGCAGCCGGATTTTGAGCCCTATCCCTACTGGATGTACACGGATTGGCACCATGACATGCGGCACATACAGCTGGGCATGGGCAACAGCTTCACACACAACCGTGAGTTGATCAGCAGCCAGTCTTCTTCATCAGACGGCGGCGGCGGCAGTTTTGACAACGGCGGCTCCTCCGGGGGTGGCGGAGGCGGCGGCGGGCACGGGGCCTGGTAAACAGTGACGACAAGAGCACGCCTGCGCGTGCTCTTGCTGTCAAAAACCGCGTCCTCTGACAGTGAAATGCAAGCCTTTTGAACCAGGGGTTCACGGCCAGATCAGAGAGAAAAGGACCGGCGCTGCCGCTTCGCACCGCGATGATGCGCATCCCCAGCGGCTGATCTCGAAAAAACCCAAACATCGCCACAATTTTTGACGATTCTTGCCAGAATTATTTCGAATGTCTGTGATATGCTATATGTAGCAGCAAACGGGACGCAATGGAGGTGATACGCATGATCGGTGAGAATCAAACCGCGGTTGTCCGCATCCGCTCTCTGGGCGCGCTCGACGAAATCGCGCCAGTCTACATGGATCTGATCGAAACCAGCGGAGCCCGCCAGCGCAGTTGCATGTTGAGCTACCGCGAAGCCAAGGCGCTGCTGAACACAGGCGAACTGCCCATCATCAAGCCCTATATGGACCGGCAGGTGCTGCTGGACATCGGGCGGCTGCTTACGCAGCAGCAGGCTGCCACTGGCGGCTTCCAGCGAACGGCGGCACTCGCATGAGTCTCACCGATCGCTGTGGATATAGAGACCGCGCCACCCTGCACGCATAAAAATGTGCGAGGTGGCGCGGAAATTTTGTCCGTTCTGCCGGTCAGCCGTTGAGCGTCGAGCGCATGTGCGCGGCGGCCGCCTGGAATTCCTCCACACACTCGGGCTTCAGCATCGCGATCATCTTCGGCATGAGTTGCCCCATGTACGCCATGTCAAACGTGCCTTCGTCCTGGCGCTTGAAGCTCTCTTCCATCATAGCCTTCGCTTCAGTCTCTTGGCCCGGTTGCACCCGCTGCATGTAAAAATCATAGAACATCTGTTGCCCCGGATTCATCTTCACGTCCTCCTGCATTTGGAATGCAGATAGCATACCATGAATGCGCCGCGCTGTAAAGACGCTTTTGTGGCCGCTTCACGGCAGCGCCGCGACTGGGAACCATGCCCACTCGCACCTTCTCTTCAATCGTTGTGCGATCGAATGCCCGAATCCGGCACATCAAACTTGGCCGAAAGCCGACTCATTTCAGCCTGCAGCGCGTCCATCTCCGCCAACGCCCCTTCCGAAAAACCTTGAGCCGCCGCCGCGTAGACGCGCTCAATCCGTTCGCGCAGATCACGAGGCGCGATCGCGAGATCGTCAAGCCGCTTCATCGCGCCTTTCTCATTCATCCAGTGCACCTCATTCAGCGCATGCACAACCAGCGCCCAAGCCGTCGCCGCGCGAAACACGCCGCCCATCAGGTAGTTGATGTCGCCCTTGCGCGCGGCCTTGCGCGTGCACTCGATGGAAAACCCCGCTTCCCACAGCAACCTTTGAATCAGCGCGGCCTTCATCTTGGGCGGATATCCTCCAAGCATTCTCTTCAGCGCGTCCAGCGGCGCGGTGGCGTCCTGCCAGAGCGGTTTGGCGTAGTGCGTTTCAGCGGCATAGATCGTGTTCAGAAACCCAAACGGATGCCCGCACTGGTAGTCGATGCTGACCACGCCGCGCACGCAGTCCTTCAGCACCTGCGCCACGCGCGGCGCATCCTTCAGCAAAATGTCCACCATCTCGCCGTGGATCGTCAGCCATGCCCCGCCGTTGATCCACGGCCCCCAAGCGCCCGGCGGGTTGAGTACCCCTTCCCTGCTCGCGTCGTCCAACCGCGTGACGGCCGCGCCCAGCGCCGAAACATCCAAGCGCTCCGGGTCGTAATACACGCCGATGTCGTGATCCGATCCCTCCGACGCAGTGCCGCTGCTCTGCGAGCCGCCCAGCGCCAGCGCGACCACGCCGGGCACGCGGGAAAGCTCGTCAACGATGACCTGATACTCCATATCGCGCCTCCTCACCGGTTCAGGAACGCCAGGATCTCGCCGCCCAGGAATGCCAGAGAGTGCCCGAGTTCGGGCAGCTCCCGCACTTCAAAGCTGGGCATCAGCGCGCGCACCCGCGCGGCCGTCTCGTCCGAGCGCAGCAGGATGTCCTTCATACCCAAGAACACGATGCCTGGCATGCCCAGACGCTTCAGTTGCTCGTCCGTAAAGGCGGGGATCGCTTCCTGGCGCGCGTTGAAACAGAATGCGATCAGCTTTTGGTAGTTCAGGATCTCTGCCGGGATTTGTGCGCCGGCGCTGATTCTTGTCATCAGCTCGTCCACGCCCGCCTCCCCGAGGGGCAGCAGCCGCATCGCAATTTCCCCGAACGCCTTGTTTTGCGAGCCGATGCCCGCTGGACACATCAGCGCGAGTTTGCCGACGCGCTCCGGATGCGCGACCGCGAACTTCACCGCCAGAAACCCGCCCAGCGACGCACCGCACAGCGCGGCTTGCCGGATGTCCAAACCATCAAAAACATCCAGCAGCCAGCTTGAATAATCGTCGGTGTCGAACGGCGGCTGGCGCTCGTCACTATACCCCGGCTCGCCGGGGATGTCCGGCGCGTAGACCCGGTATTGGGCGGCATACTTCGGCAGATCGCCGATCCACATCGCGGCGTTCATGCTGCTGCCGTGCAGCAACACCAGCGGTGGGCACGCCGGATCGCCCGCGGCGATCAGCGAGGTGCGCCCGCAGCGCGTTTGAATGCCCAGACGCTCATGGGGCACGCTCAGCTTTTGCATCAGGTTTTCATAGTAAGAAAGCACCGCCTGTCGCCCTTCCGGCGTCTTGAAGGCCGTGGTCATTTCGCTTCCCCCTCCAGCAGCCAGGTCTCCGCCTGCTCCGCGCTTTCAAACGAACGAAACATGCTTCCTCTGTTGGCCTCGATCAACATTTCCCGGAACTTGCCCTTCGCGTCGCCTGCATCCATTACCAACGCCGCTTTCACATGGTATTGCCCGAGCTTCTGCAGCACTTCGCCCGCCACGCCGGTAGCCAGTCGGTAAAACGCCTCGGGCAGCGCGCCCTCGTCGATCATCACCAGATTCGTGCGCACGCCCATGCAGTCCGCAACGATTTGGTTGGCTTCCATCGCCTCCGGACGCGCAGCCCGCGCGCGGTAATGCAAGTACGCCGCGCCGTGCTTCTCGATCACTTCATAGTCCATGTTTGACACCTCATTCTCTCTCTCGGCATCCGCCGCGCCGCGCTCTCGCTCCACATAGCCCGCAATGGCCTGGCGCGCCCGGTTCGCCCAATCCAGCTCCAGTTGGTAGCTCATGCGGATGTTCTCTCCCACCAAGCTGCGCAATGTCGCATCCAGATTGTCCATCACGCCCTGCTCCGGCTTGTGAGCACCCAGTTGCCCGCGTAGCTGCCGGGCGTACTCCTCGAGCAGCGCGTCCACATTGCCCGCGCCCAGCATGCCCATCCAGCGCAGCTGCCCGAGCAACGGCTTTCCAAGCGTCATGGGCTCCGGCGGATCCAGCAGCCAATCCTTCAGCGCCGCACGGCCCCGCCCCGCGATGGTGTAGATCTTTTTCGAAGGCAGTCCGCTCTGGTGATGCACCTCGCCTGTGACATAGCCATCATCCAGCAGCGCGCTCAGCGCCTTGTACACCTGATTGTTGTTGCCAGACCAGGGCAGCAAGGGCGATGCCTGTATCCTCTTCTTCACATCGTATCCTGTCAGTGACTCCTCGCTCAGCATCCCCAGAATCGCGCACTCAATGGTCATCAATACTCAACTCCAACTTAGATCATATGTCTATTGTAACATATGATCTTTCGCGTGTCAACTCCAAAAAGAGCCCCGCCAAATAGTGGCGGGGCTCTTTGCTGCTTGCGTTTACATCAAGCTCGGTTGATCTCATACCAGCGGATCTCATTGGCTAGAAGCGACACGTCGAACGAGCTGCCTTCGCCCACATACACCGTGGTCTTCTGTGGCTCATAGGTGTTGTTCACCACGCAATACTTGCCGTTTTTCACGTAGGCATGCACATCCACATTCACGTTG
>JAVBQA010000062.1:0-49304 GCA_031549325.1 Eubacteriales bacterium
ATTTGCGGCGAGGTATGCCACATCATGGAACATGAGGTGGGGGCGGCGGCGGCGCTGAGCGGCGCGTTTATGCACCCGCTGGCGTTCCCGGGGGGCATTCCGGATGTGGAGATGGTCCGAAAGGCGATTCGCGGCGAGGACATCCATTATCCGGAGCTGTCGCTGATCTGCGTGGAGAACCCGCTCTCCAACGGGCGCGTGGTGCCGCTTCAGTCGCTTCAGGCGGTGAAGCGGCTGGCGCAGAGCAAGGGCGTTCCGGTGCACATGGACGGCGCGCGCATCTTCAATGCGGCGGTGGCGCTGGACGTTCCGGCCAGAGAGGTCGCCGCCTGCGCGGATAGCGTGATGGCGTGCCTGTCGAAGGGGCTGTGCGCGCCGGTGGGTTCCATGCTGGCGGGCAGCGCGGCATTCATCAAAAAGGCGCGCAAAAACAGGAAGCTGCTGGGCGGCGGCATGCGCCAGGCCGGGTTTCTGGCGGCGGCGGGCCTCATCGCGCTAAGAGACATGACGGGACGCCTCTTTGAGGACCACGCGAACGCGAAGTATCTGGCGGCTGAGCTTCAAAAGCTGCCGGGCGTCGAGCTGGATCCTGAGAAGGTCGAGATCAACATGGTGTTTTTCCGGCTGAACCGGGCCGAGGCGCTGCTGGACGCGCTGCCCGATATGCTGCTTGCGCAGGGCGTCAAGATCAACGGGCATGATTTCGGCGTGTTCCGGTTCGTCACCAACAACGACGTGAGCAGGCAAGACATCGACCGGGCCGTCTCCGTGCTGCGCGGACTGCTTGCATGAGGCCGGGCATATGCTATATCGTGGGCGCGGGCAGCTTTTCGGAAGCGCTTGCGCCCGCTTCACAGGACTTTGTGATCGCCGCCGATGGGGGCTATGCCCACCTGCAGGCGCTTGGGATCGCGCCGGATTTGGCGCTGGGCGATTTCGACTCGCTGGGGGCGGCGCCCGATGCGCCGAATGTGGAGCGCGTGCCGCCCGAGAAGGACGACACCGACATGATGCTGGCCGTCCGGCGCGGATTGGCGCTGGGATACGGGCGATTCGCGATCTGCGGGGGCTTGGGGGGGCGGCTGGATCACACGCTGGCCAACGCCCAGGCGCTGTGTTTCCTGGCGTCTCAGGGCGCGCGCGGTTTTTTGGTCGGCGAAGGCGTCGTGCTCACAGTCGTTCAGAATAACGAGCTCCTCATCCCGGCGGGAAAGACCGGGCTGATCTCGGTGTTTTGCATGGGGAATCTCGCGCTGGGCGTAACGCTTCAGGGCTTGAAATACCCGCTCACTGAGGCGGCGCTGGAGAACACAAACCCCATTGGCGTCAGCAATGAGTTCACCGGCCAGGCGGCGAAGATCAGCGTCCGGGAGGGCATGCTGCTGGTTTTGTGGCACGAGCGGGGCGCGCGCATTTCCGAGCTGTTTGCCATGTGTTAACGAACGTGGTATAATAAGCCAAATCACACAGGAGGTGGCCCCGATGCTGGAAAGACTCCAGTTTGAAGCGCCGCAGGAGATCACGGTTGAGACGATGGACACGTTGCGCATGCGCATGTCGGTGCTGCAGCAGAAGGCGCGCAGCCTAGGCATTCCGGCGGTGATCGTGTTTGAAGGGTTTGACGCGGCGGGCAAGGGCGAGGCGATCTCGGATCTGATCGACAGCCTGGATCCGCGCGGGTTCAAGGTGCGCACCATGGGCGCGCCGAACGAAGTGGACAGGCGCTGCCCGCCGATGAACCGCTACCAGGTGCTGACGCCGGCGAACGGCCAGATCGTCATCTTCAACGGCAGCTGGTACCGCGAGGTGTCGGCCGCCTGCTTCGAGGAGAAGGTGGGCAAGGACGAGCTGGCGGCTCGGTTTGAGCGCATCGCGGACCTGGAGGGGAAACTGGCCACTTCCGGCGCGCTGATCGTGAAGCTCTTTCTGAGCATTGGCAAGAAGGAACAAAAGCGGCGCCTGAACAAGCTGGAGGAAGACAAAGCCACCAGCTGGCGCGTGACCAAGGCCGATTGGCAGCAAAACAAGGACTACGACGAGTATTACCAGGTGTTCGACGCCATGATGGAGCGCACCGATTTCCCGTTTGCGCGCTGGGAACCGCTCAACGCCGAGAACAAGGACGGGCTCGCGCGCCAGGTTTACAACATCGTGATCGCGGCGTTCGAGCAGGCCACCGCCGAGAAACAGCGGCTGACCGAGCTGAACGACCAGCCTGCGTACGACTTTGTGCCCTACGTGAAGCCGATTGTGCCCGCGCCCATTGCGCGCTTGGCCGATGTGGCCCTGAACGTGCGGCTGCAGGAGCGCCAGGATTACCGAGAGCTGCTCCGGGACGCGCACAAACGGCTGCGCGCGCTGCAGAACCGGCTATTCAAAAAGCGCATCCCGATGGTGCTGGCGTTTGAGGGATGGGATGCGGCGGGCAAGGGCGGCAGCATCCTTAGGCTCACCCAGGCGCTGGATCCGCGCGGGTTCGAGGTGAACCCCACCAGCGCGCCCGACGCCACCGAGAAGAGCCACCACTACCTGTGGCGATTCTGGAACCACGTGCCCGAAGCGGGGCACATCGCGATTTTTGACCGCAGCTGGTATGGCCGCGTGATGGTGGAGCGGGTGGAGGGCTTCTGCCAGGAGGGCGACTGGCGGCGCGCATACGATGAGATCAACCACTTTGAGAAGGCGCTGGCGGACTGGGGCGCCGTCGTGATCAAGTTCTGGCTGCAAATCGATCAGGATGAGCAGCTCAGGAGGTTTAACGACCGCCAGACCACCCCGGAGAAGCAGTATAAGATCACCGACGAGGACTGGAGAAACCGCAAGAAGTGGCCGGAATACGAGCTTGCGGTGGACGAGATGCTGCAAAAGACCAACACCGATTTCGCGCCCTGGGTGGTCGTCGAGTCCAACGACAAGCACTATGGGCGGCTCAAGGTGGTGAACACCGTGATCGACGCGGTGGAGCAGCGGCTCATGAAAAAATAGGCGGAAGACATGCAAGCAGCGCCGGTTTCTCCCCAAAGCGGGGGAAGCGGCGCTGTTTTTTGTTCGGCGCAAGGCAATCGTTTTTTCGCGCGCGGTGCATCCAAATCAATCCGCCACCGGATAAAGCACGCCCAGATCGGTCATCCCCACCAGGTGGCAACAGCGCTGGCGCCATTCGGGCACATCCAGCACCGCCAGCGGCTCCCGCTCCAGGCATGCGTCGAAGCGCTTGCGCGCATATGCAACCAGCAGGTCGTCCACGTTGGTGGACACATCCTCAAAGAACTGCCAGTGGGCTCTGGGCAGATGCAGCAGCGTGATTTGCGCCTTGCCCAGCCGTTTGTGCATGTCCAGAACTTTAAAGTACGCGGTCTTTTCTAGGATGCAGTGGGCGCGATCCGCGCCATCCGGCTGCTCGGAGGCGTCCAGAAACCGGTTGGAGAAGATGGCATAGCGGTGCGGCGCCAACAGACCGCCCCCCAGCAGGCTTGCGTCCACATCCACGGGAGAGCGAAGCAGCATCCCGGCCTCGTATTTCGCGGCCGCGGCGCGCAGATTGGTGTCCCGATAGAGCAGTCTCAGGCCAGGGTAGGTCAGGTTCATGATGGCTTCCATCTCGGTCTGCGTTTTCATCTGTGGTTCTCCTCGCGCTCGCAATGCCCGTGAAACCAGGCGCAGGGCCTGGATAGGATCGCTTTTGTTTTCACTATTATAATGCATGAATGTCGACTTGAAAAGGGCGGGATGCGGATCTCGTCGGAAGAGGCGGCTTTGCCGGCGCGGGGAAACATGGGAGAATCGAGGCGCGAAGCTGGGGAAAAGCGTAAGCGCTTTCAAGAGCAAGGGGGCCGTTGCCGTAAGGGATAGCGCCGTCGTTTCGCGCAGGAAATGAAGACGGTTTTTGATTCTGTGTAAGATAGCTTACGCATGGATAGTTACAAAATTGGCGGACAAAATTCGACAGACAAAGTCATAATTTGTAACCCAAAACTCGACGGAAAAAACCGGCATAAAGAGCCCCGCGTTTCAAAGGGCGGATGACGTCCCAAAGTCCCTTCCTGATCCGGTGCGCGTGGGAGTCCGAATAACGACACAATTTGCGCCGCATATGGACAATAAGAAGCGTTGCATGTAACCGTAAAGTATATAAACAGGGAATATAATGACCAAGTAAAATGCCGGAGCTGTCCAAAGAGCCAAAGTGTTAATTGCGAAAAACACGCCGACGGTTCTGCATTTAGCGAAGGGAAGGCATTTATGGAAATGGCTGCGCGGACCAGTCATACGAATGTAGCGGTCGCTCAGAAAAAACGAAAAGCGACCGAGCGCCCAATCGGAAGGTGAAACAAATGAAAATGAATATGAGCAGGGCGATCGCGATCATTCTAACCATCGCGATGCTGTTCAGCATGCCGCCGCTTGGCATGGCGCGGGCGGCAGGACAGCGCTATACCTCGGAAAACATGTCCGGCCCGGCGCCGTCCGGCAACAGCGGATCCGAGGGGGAGGGCAGGTTAACCCCTAAGCCCACCGAAACGCCCGATTCCCTTCCGAACAAGGAGAACGCCGCTGAGCGCGTCGATGACGTGATCGGCGAAACCAACGACACAGACGCAGAGGGCAATCACGGTGAGGTGGATCCGGAAACGGGCGACCTCTATTTGTCGTTTTCATCATCCGATCCGACGCCGCGCACGACATCCGGTCCGGACGCTGCGGCCGCACCGGCAGAAACCATCTACATTCAGGAGACCGAGGGCGTCCCCGCGCTCGTGTCCGAGGAAGGCAAATGGATGCGCGCCGAGGGGGACAACGGAGAAATCGAGTGGAAAATCGTGCTGGAGCCCGGCGCGGGCGCGCCCAAGGCGGTGCGCCTGGTGGAAACATTCACCCCCGGCGACAGGGAAGTCGGCGGCTGCCGTACGCAGCAGCTGAAGAGCGGTTCCATCAAGGTGAAAACCGCGGGCGGACAGGATGTGCCGTTCTCGATCAAGTCGAGCGCGCCCACGGGCGGCTTCGCGATCGAGATTCAGCCTTTCGCCGAGCGCGTGACGGTGACCTGCCGCGCGACATGGTGCGACCCAATGGCCTTCATGCGGCAACAGTACATGAACACCGATGTGTGCTTTCAGAACACCGCGCAGCTGTTCGACGAAACGGGCACGACGCCCTACGGCGGTCCGCAATCGGCCGTCGTCTCGGCGGGTCACGGCCAGATCATCTACAAATCGCTGGTGGGCGCCGGGACGGAGGGCGGGAGCTCGTACCTCGACTGGCGCTTGGAGATTTTCCACCACCGCTACGGGGCTGATACCAGGTACACGCTCCCGGACGTGCAGATCGTTGACGACCTGCCGGCGGGGCTGACGGTGAGCGGCGTGACGGTGCGCGGCGCGGCGCTGAGCGCGGGCACGGGCGCCAACCAATACACCCAGAACGGCAACCGTCTGACCCTCTTTCTGCCGGCGGGCACATTCAAAAACACAGAAAACACCTACATCACCATCAAAACCACGGTGGATGAGTCGACATATGACCCGGCATCGCGCAACAAAGTCTATTTCGTGATTCCGGGGCACAACGCGCTCAGCAACGCGCCGTACAGCGAAACCGGCGGGGACGTCCAGTCGAGCAAGACTTCGGGCTTGGACGGCGGTCAGCCTCCGATCGCCAACAGCGCCCGGGCCACCCTGGCGATCGGGCTGACGAAGCGATGGACGGGCGACGAGCAGCCCTGGTGCGTGCGCCCGGGCGCGATCAGGTTCAACCTGCTGCGCGATGGCCAGCAGATCACCGGGCAGACCGCGACGATTCCGTCCGACGGCACCGCCGTGTCGATCAGGTTTGGTGACGGGTTTCCGAAGTTTAACCCGAATGACGGGCACGAGTATGCGTACAGCGTGACGGAGGAACCGAGCGCCGCGTACGCGCTGACGGGCGGCATCGACGCGGTGAGCGCGGACGGCGCGCTTGAGTTTACGGCAACCAACAAGCTGTCCACCAGGGATCTGACCGTCACCAAGAAATGGTCGGGCGACGAGGACTTCCCGGGCTATCGCCCGGCATCCATCACGGTGAAGCTGCGCGCCTGGACGGACGCGCCGGGCATCGACGCAATCACCGACACCCAGACGCTGACCGAGGCCAATGGCTGGGGCTACACCTGGAAGGGCGCGCCCGACAAGGTGATGTCCCCGACGGACGGCAAGGTCTATGACATGCGTTATCAGATCGCGGAGCTCAGCTCGAATCCGGCCAACCGCGTTTCGGTCCATTATCAAAAGGCCGGAGTCTCTGAGCCGATCACGGGTGCAAACCACGAGCTTGTGAATGTCTTCAACACCGTGCGGTACGGGGCGGAGGCGGTGTGGCTGGACGCCTCCGGCAGCCCCGCTGCGGCGAACCTGCCGGCGAGCGTGAAGGTGAACCTGAAGGACGGTGCGGGCGCGATTGTCGACAGCCTGGTGCTGAGCGAGGGCAATGGCTGGAAAGGCATGTTCAAGCGCGTGCCCAAGTTCAAGCGGAACGCCGCCGCCGCCGATGCCGTCAACCTGGAGACATACACAGTCGATGAAGAGCTGGCGGGCGACGGCGCGTTTGAGCAGTCAGGCGCAGCCACGCTAAAATCGCGCGGCGCCGTCACAGCGTTTGTGCTCAGGAACAAGCGGAAGACCTTCATGATCTCGCTCAAGAAGACTTGGGAGGACGGATTCTCCCTGCCGGCGGCGATCCGCGTGTATGAGTCGGACAGCACGAGCGGCCCTTGGACGCCGGTCGCGAATCCCGCCATGCCCATGACGCTGCGCCCGCACGAGCAGGCGCTGATTGCCGCCGATCCGGGCAAGTTCTACAAGATCGTGGAAACGATGAAATTCGATGGATACATCGCCAGCATCGAGGCGCAGGGCTTTCCGGTGCAGCTGCCCAAGGGCAATGAGATCATTCTGGGCGGCGCGCCGTCTGGCGCGGTCTGCTCGGTGACAATCAAAAACGCGCCCAGCGGCGAGACGGGCCGCGTGAGCGTCGTCAAGCGGTGGACGCTTGAAAACGGCCAGACCGTGGCCACGCCGCCAGTGGACAGCGTTAGCTATGTGATCCGTGGCTATACCGCGGTGGGGAAACAGGCGATCTCCAACCCGCGATACACGGCAAAGGGCACGCTGACTGCCGACGGCGACTGGCAGGGCCAGGAGCACCGCCTTCCGCTGTGGTATCAGACCGAGAAGGTGATCTACAGGCTCGAGGAGAACGGCGTCACCGCCAACTACACCAGCGCCGTCGAGCCGGCCAACGGCGCCGTGCTGACCGGGCAGGGAGAAGCCCGCTTCACAATCACGAGCACCAACACAGCGAAGGGCAGCTTTATCATCACCACGCGGGAACAGGGCAATGAAAAAAAGGCGCTGCCGAATGCCGTGTTCCGGCTGAAGGACCGCGCGAACCATCTGGTGAAATTCGCCGGCAATAACCCGTACACGCGCAGCGCGACGGGCGGCGTGACCAACATCACCACCAATGGCAGCGGCCAGATCCGGCTGCAGGGGCTGCCGGTGGGCAGCTACACGCTGGAGGAGATCACGCCGCCGGGCGGCCACCGGATCATGACAGCCGAGGCGGCAGTCAGCGTCAATGCGGACGGCACCACCGTGCCTACGGACGGCCATGTGGTTGTGGAAAACGAGCTGATCACGGGCGGTCTGCGGCTGCTGGCAGTGGATGGCGTGACCGGCCGGGCGATTGCGAAGGGCGCGGCGTTCCAGCTGCTGAACATCACCAACAACCAGCCCTACGCGCTGCATCAGGCGGCGGCGGGCCGGTATCAGGCGATCCCTGCCGAGCGGATGGCGGCGAATCCGGGCGGCTACAACGCGACCACGACCCTTGTGACGGGCGGAGACGGCCGGCTGGATATATCTGGCCTTGTGGCCGGCAACTACACGCTGGTGGAGACCGAACCGCCGGTGGGTTACGTCTGTGGCGACAAAACCGTCTGGACGATTGCCGTGGGCGCTGCCGGCAGCCGGGCGAGGTCGGTCGACTTCGAGCTGGCGGGCGACGACTGGCTGGTCGTGAACATTCCGGACGCCAAGGTAGATATCCAAGTCGACAAGATATGGCAGAATTCGGCGCAAAGCGCGGTGCGCCCGGACACGCTGCATTTCCAGGTGTTCCGCCTGGGTTACGAGGTCGTGGACGGCAGGCGCACGCGGAATCTGCTGGAGGGCAATGGCCACTTTGGCGAACCGTCGGGCGTGATGGCGGCGTCCGAACAGCTGACGCCGGCGGACAAGGGCGCGGACCTGTGGAAGCTGACCAAGGCGGGGTTGCCAAAGTATGGGCAGGCGCGGGGCAAGCCGGTGGAGTACGTCTATTACATCCAGGAGCAGACGCCGCCGGGCTATAGGGCCCTGTATAAGAATAAGGATGAGAATGGCGGCGAGCGCACGGGCACCCGGGCGTACGACGGCGACCGCATCCTCAACGAGCGGTATGGGCGCAAGATCGTCGTCGTCAAGAAGTGGGTCGATCTGGGCGGCAATCCGCTGGCGCCGCGGGCGGACATCACCGAGCTGGACTACACGATCAAAGTGAAGGTGAACGGCGCCGACGCGCCGCAGTACGATTATCGCGGCACGCTGCGCTCGCCGGGCTGGAGCGACGAGTGGTTCCTGCCCGTCCAGCTCGCGAACAATTCGGTGGAGTGCACCATCACCGAGCACTTCGACGACGAGGCGTATACCGCCGCGGTGACGGGCCCGGCGACGTGGACAGCCCGTCCGCTTCCGATGCGGGACGCTGCGAGCGATGGGCAGTTTGTCGCGCCGGACGGCAGGGCGCAGGACGAGTTTCGGATGCTCCCGGGCGAGACGGATCCGGACTGGCGCGAGCTGGTGATCACCAATACATACAATCCGAAGACCAGTATCTCAGGGGACACAGTGTGGGAAAACAGCGCAACGCCGGGTGCGAGCCAGGTGGCGCTGGATCTGTATGCGCGCTACCGTCCGCTCGTTGGCGGGGTGGCGGCGGAGACGGACGACGCCAAGGAGGGCTCGGAGACGAGCGTAAGCGCGTGGAACAGGGTGGACACGCAGCGGGTAACGGGCAGCGGGCTGCGCTGGCCGTGGTCGTTCGCGGATCTGCCGAGATACGCGCTGCTGCCCAATGACGCGGGCGCGGAGCCGCGCCAGGTGTACCAGGTCGAGTATTCCGTCGCCGAGCGGCCCGTGGCCGGATATCTGACGGCCTACGGGAGCGACGAGTCGGCGGATCGCTTGATCGGCGACGGCACGATCACCAACAGCGCGAAAGCCTATGCGTTCGAGATCCGCAAGCAGTGGGCGGACGGCGCGGATCATGGCGGCGTGCGGGTGCGCGTCGACAAGAAAGACGCGGCGGGCAACTACGCCCAGCTCAGCGGATCGCCGTTCATGGTGAGCCCGGGCGCGCCGGTGAGGATCAACGGATACTATGGAGACGAGTTCTATATCCGCGAGGTGGACGAGCCGGACTACTACAGGGCTTCGGGCTATGATGTGACCGGCATGGAGCACACCGCAGGCGGCAACGGGGCGAGCGTGGTGTGCGGCCGGGACAGCGCGGGCGAGCACATCGTAGAGATCACCAACATCTACAATGGGTACACCAGCCTGAACGTAAACAAGGTGTGGGCTGGCGGAAATGTGAGAGGTTTGCCGGCGCAGTTCACGGTGGAGTACCTTGACGGGGATGAAACGTGGAAGCCGATGCCCGGCATGAGCCCCGTGAAGCTGGAGAACAGCGAAACAGGCTGGAGCTCGGGCGAGATCGACACACAGCTGTACGGCACGACGTTCCGCGTGACGGAGCAGAGCGTGTCCGGCTATACCGTGACCTATTCGACGGACGGCGTAACGTATGCCCCGTCAGCGCCGGCGGTGATGTCGATTGCGCGGCGGGCGGCGACGGTGTGGCTGAGGAACGAGCCGATGCCCGGAACGCTCGTGGTGGAAAAGGCGTGGGAGAACGACGACGACAATGCGCGCGAAACGCGCGGCACGATCAGCTACACGCTGAGCGCCCAGGCGGATGGCGTGCTTCTGCCCGGATACCCGACGACGCACAGCGTGAGCGCGCCGACGTGGAAGAACGAGCACGCGAACCTGCCGGCGGTGACGCCCGAGGGCGACGTGATTACGTACACGGTGGAGGAGCTGACGCGGCTGCCGGGTTATAACCAAACACCCGCCTACGCGGGCAGCGTGAACAGCGCGAACCTGCTGGGCGGCGACAAGACGATCCGGATGGTAAACACGTTTGGCGAAGGGTTCAGCCTGAAGCTGACGAAGAACGACGCGGACGGCTACGCGGACGGCAAGGCGCGCGTGGTGATTGAGGAGAGGGACGGCGCCGGCTGGAAGCCGCTGGGCGAGTACGAAATCGGGGGCGGTGAGGCGCTGCGGGTGCCGGATCTGAGCACGAAGAAGCAGTACCGCATCACCGAACGGCCCCGGGGCGGCTACGTGCTGGTGTCCTACGTGATCGGAACCGGCCTGAGCCAGATCGAAAACGCGAACGGCGCGCTGGTTGTGAAGGGGATCGCGGGCGCGGCGTACGGCGAGGTGACGATCAACTGCAGGCCGAACAACGCGAAGAAGAAGCTGACGCTTCAAAAGAAATACATTGACTACAAGGGCGTGGAGTTCGAAAAGACGGCGGAGGAAATCGCGGGTCTTAGCGTGGGCTACGTGGTGGCGGGATCAACGGCGACGCATGGCGCGATCCCGGAATCCGCCTACAACAAGAGCGGAAGGCTGTCAGCGCCCGGCTGGGAGGCTGAGATGGACCTGCCGCTGTGGTACAGGGGCGAGCGGGTCAAATATGCGGTGACAGAGGAAAGCACGGACGCGGGCGTGACCGTTGTGGACGACGGACGGGAGGCAATCTCCGGCTTCAACCTGTCCGATGCGGGCGGCGTGGTCACATTCACAAACCAGCTGGACGACCGCTTTAACCTTGTGATCGAGAAGAATTGGGGCGACACGATCGCGCACAACCCGGTGATGGTGGATGTGTACGAGGACGAAACGCTCAAGGAGATGCTGACGCTGTCGAGCGGGGCGGCGGCGGCGGTGAGCAACGCGCGCGCCACAAAGCAATACCGGGTCGTGGAGAGCCCGCAGGTGATGGGCTATGGCGTGGAGTACAGCGTGAGCGGCGGAACGCAGCTGTCAAACGATGAGACGGGCATCACGGTGATGGGCGGCGTCGGCGCGGACGTGGCGGTGCAGGTGAAGAACGACCCGAGCCGGGATGCGGGCGAAATCGTCGTGCAGGCGCGCTGGCTGGATGGCGAGGGAAACGACATCACCGCCCAGAGCGACAAGACGCCCGGCGAGACGGTTAGGTACACGCTGATTGGCCAGGTGGGCGAGGCGGCCGCCTACGGCCCCGTGCATGGCGAACTGAAACCGAGCGAAGGCTGGTCGCAAAAGCACACGGGGCTGCCTGTGTGGTACCAGGGCGTGAAGGTCACGTACGTCGTGACGGAGACATCCGGGGACGGCGCGGAGCACGTATATTCCCTGAAGGCATACGATAAAAACAACGCGAAGCTGGAAGCGGGCGGCCGTCAGACGATCACGATCACGAACGAGTATGATGATCGCTACTGGCTGGTGGTTGAAACGGAATGGTCGGACAACCGCGCCGATGGCGCCTCGGTGGGCGTGACGGTGGTTGACGACGGGGGCATGCCGGTTTGGCGCGGCAACGTGGCGGCGGGCAAGCCGTCGCCTGCGATTGCCGTGCGGCTGGATCATGCGTACACGGTGCGTGAGGATGCGGTCCGGGGATACACGGGGGTCTATCGCCAGATGGATCTGAAGACGGCGCGCGTGGACGGCGGCGGCATCGTGGTTGGCGTGAAGCCGCTGTCGCGCGGCGGCGTGGTGACGATCACAAACAAGCCGGTGACAGACGAGGACGAGATCATCGTGCGCAAGACGTGGCTGAACAAGGACGGAAACCCGATCGCGGCGGCGAACTGGCCCCGGGATCAGGAGGTCGGCTACACGATCAAGGGCTATGACGACGAGACCGGGGCCGAGATTCCGGTGCTCGCGGTGAGCGGGAAACTGACGGCGGCTGCACAGATGGCGTCGCACAAGCTGCGCAAGTATTTCTTCGGCGCTGCCGTGAGGTATGTGGCGACCGAGAGCTACGCCAACGAAAACTATACAAACACGACGTCAGCGGTGAGGCTGACGCCCGAGGTGCTGGCGTCGGGGATTGTGGAGTTCGTGAACAGGCAGAAGCCGGCGAGCGTCAGGGTGCGCAAGGTGTGGGCGGACGCGAGCGCGTATGCCCAGAGGCTCACGCCCCGGCTCGCGCTAAAGCGCGACGGGGAGACGGTGGGCGAGACGGTGAGAATCGCGCTACCGGCGCCGGACGCTGAGGGCTGGTACGAGTGGACGGACCTGCCGAGGTTCTACGGCGGCAACGCGGAGGGCGAGTACCGCTACTATGTGGTCGAAGAGCCGATGGCGGGCTACGCCGTGAGCGGATCGCCCGCCGCCCAGGGCGAGACGATCACGAGTACTCGCGAGACGGTCGACCTGCTGCTGACCAAGCGCTGGAACGACCAGAACAACAAGTGGAGCACGCGGCGCGGCGTGACCTTTACGGTGGCCGCTAGCCCGGCAAGCGCGCTGGCGGGCGGCAGCGCGCCGAGCGTGACGCTCAGAGGCGCTGACTTGATGGGCGGCGCGTACAGCCACACGTTCAAGGACCTGCCGAAGTACGCGTGGGACGGCGCCGCGTCTGTGCCGGTGACATACACGCTGGTGGCGCCGAGTATCGCCGGATATGAGACGACGGTCGTCCAGCCCGATCCGGCGGCGGAGCCGCTCACGGCGACCGTGGAGAGCAAGCTGAAGACGTGCCCGATCGGGGTGGAACAGAAGTGGTTGGATGAGAGCGATGCGAACGGCAAGCGGCCGCCGAGTCTGCAGGTGCGGCTGTACGCCGATGGCGCGCCGGTGTCCGGGGCGATCGTCACGCTGACAGCCCCGGACTGGCAGGGCGTGTTTGACGGCGAATACCCGATCTTCAAGGCGGGCGCGAAGGACGAGACGCAGGTCAGCGAGATCACCTACGCCGTCCGGGGGATCCAAGCGCCGGATGGCTACACACGGCTGGAGCCGGCCCAGTCGCCGGCGGTTGCGGACGGCAGGCTGTGCTTCACACTGATCAGCGCGCTCAGCGCTCAGGGCAGATTGGTGATCACCACGCGGTGGCTGTTCGACGAGGGCCATGAGCACCTCAGGCCCGCGTCCGTCACCGGCACGCTGAAGGGCATGGTGGATGACCGGGAGATCTCCAGCCAGCCGTTTGAAATCACCAGGGACGGCGAGCGCATCGAGTGGACCAAGACCATCGCGGGACTGCCCATGGCAGACGGGGAGGGCAAGCCGATCCGCTACGCCGTTTATGAGGACGAGGCGCCGCTGTATGCGCACGCCTCGAGCTTCCGGGTCAAGCGGGACGATCCGGCCAACATCGACGGCGGTCTGACCTGCGCCATCGTCAACCGGCTGAGCGCCACAGACGTCAGCTTCGTGATGCGATGGCACGACGACAGCGCGTATCCGGAGAACAAGCTGCCGCCGGTCCGGCTCACGGTGATGCAGGACGGCGTGCCCATGGATCCGCAGCCCGCACAGCCCAGCCCGGTATATAAGGAAGGCGTGGGCTATGCGTACACCTATCCGCTGCTGCCGGCCGGGCATGCGTACACCATCAAGGAAACGGCGCTTCTGGGCTACGACACCGCGTATGCCGACCGGTCTCAGACGCCGCAGCCGCAGATGCCGCACACGCTCGCCCCGCCATATCCGCTCTCGAGCGATCAGATCGAAAACAGCAGAAAACTCATCGACATAGAAGTCGAACAGAAGTGGATCGACGAAGACAACAGGTACAACACGCGCGGGCCCGTGACGGTGACGCTTACGAGCATGCCCAACATCTTCGGGGACAGCCATCCGATGCTGGCGCTCCGGGAGGAGCCGTGGACCGGCAAGTTCGAAAAGATGCCAAAGTACGCATGGGTGGGCAACAGGTTCGAGGAGATCGCGTACACGATTGAGGAAACGCGTCCGCCCGTAAATGGGCGCTACGCGCCGGATGTGCGCTACAGCGGCGACGACGCGGCGCGCTTGTCGGACGGCTATGTGCAGCCGGCGAGCGGGAACGGCTACAAGGCGAGCGTGACCAGCCGCCTGGTCAGCGCGAAGCTGGTGGGCGAAAAGACGTGGTCGACGGCCGGGCTGCTTGCGGGCGCGAGCGTCACTCCGCCCCAGAGCGTGGAGATCACGCTGTACCGGAAGATGGGCTATCAGAAAGTCGAGGCGCACGGCGTACAGAACCCGGTTACGACGGATGCGAAACAAGGCTGGAAGTGGAGCTTCGAAGGCCTGCCCGGCGCGGCGGGCGACTACTATGTGGTGGAGACCGCGGTGGACGGCTATAGGGCAAGTTACCCGGGCGGCCTGAACGTGGTGAACACCTTGGCGACGATTGCGCACTACGTGGAGAAGGACTGGAACGGCGCGACGGGCGAGGATGTGCCCGAGAGGCTGCAGGTTCGGCTGCTGAGCGAGCCCGCGAGCGTGCTGGGCGCCGGAATCGTGTACTCGCTGAGCGCGGGCGACAGGGACATCAAGGACACGCCGTGGACGCATGTGTTCTCGGGCCTGCCGACGCACGCCTATGTTTCCGGCCAGGGCATGGCGCCGGTCACATACCGCGTGGAGGAGGCAGCGCCCACGGGCTACGCGCGGCAGACGAGCAGAGCGGTGAGCGCGCGGCTGGGCGGCGACACGGTTTCTGGCACCAGGCTGAGCAACAAGCGGATCGAGAAGGACCTTCAAATCACCAAGCGGTGGGTCGACGAGGACAACGCGCACAACACCCGCCCGGCGACCATCTGGGTGGAGATCTGGCGCAGAAACGCGCGGATGAACGGCGGCGCCGCAGCGTTGTACAAGCTGGTGGAGCTGGCGGTGAACCGGACGAATGAGATGCAGAGCTGGACGATCCTCGGGCTGCCAGCGCAGACGGTCTATGGCGGCCAGTGGGAGTACACGATCGCCGAGCGGGCGGCCTTCGGATACCAGGTGGAAGCGGGCGAAGGCCCCTACGCGCTCGTGAGCACGCTGATCCTGACGGATTACAGCGTGAAGGTGGCTTGGGTGGATGGCGGGGCTTATCAGGAGGATCACCCGGCCCCCGAACTGAGGCTGTACCGCGCGAAGCGCGCGGACCGCAGCGACGGCATGAAGCTGACGGACGTGACGTGCGAGGTTGCGCACAACGACGCCCAGGGATATGACGCCTACACGTTCAAGAACCTGGCGGAGGACTATGTGGGCGACAACGGCGTGAGGCGCGGCTACCATTACTATGTGGTGGAAGTAGCGCCGCAGGGGTACAGCGCAAGCCATTCCGAGGGCAGCTATGCCCAGGCGCCGGGCGGCGAAGTGACGAACACGCGCGCGCTGACCGCTATCCCGGTGACGAAGAAGTGGGCGGATCAGGGGAACGAGTTCGGCACGCGCGCGCCCGTGACGGTCACGCTCTCGTCTGCGCCGGACGTGTTCCGGGGCAGCGTCCCCAGCGTCACATTCGACGGCAGCGCAAACACGCAGACGCAGACGTTTAAAAACCTGCCGAAGTATGTGTGGACGGCGGATGGCTGCGAGCTGGTGAAGTACACGCTTCACGAGAGCAGCCCGGACAAGCTGTACGTCATGGAGGCGGAGCCGGGCGAACTCCCGGCGGGTGAGCGCTACGCGGCGACGACGACAAACACGCTCAACAGCGTGCGGTTCGCGGTGCAGAAAACCTGGCGGGACGAGGGCGACGCAAACGCGCTGCGCCCGGCGAGCCTGAGCGTGCAGCTGTACGCGAGCGGCGCGCCGGTTCCGGGCGCTGTGGTCACGCTGAGCGCGGCGAATGGGTGGAAGGCGGCGTTCGCGGGCGTGTTCCCGCTGCTTGTGAACGGCGACGCGACCGGCGCCAACCGCGTCGCGTACACGGTGCGGGAGCGCGCGGAGGACGGCCAGCTCGCGGGCTACAGCCTGACGAAGAACGCGCTTGGCGCAGCGCCGAACGAGCAGGGCGTTTATGTGTTCGAGCTTGAAAGCGCGCTGGTCGGCCGGGGCGACCTGGTGGTTGTGAACCACTGGGCGGGCATGGACGGCGAGGGCGCGTGGGACGACGCGGGCTATGAGGGGATGATGCGTCCGGGCTGGGATACGCTGCGGGTGGAGGTCGTGGGCGTGCTGCGCGGCGAGGAAGGCCAAAACGACAAAGA
Source organism: Eubacteriales bacterium (assembly GCA_031549325.1). GTDB lineage: Bacteria > Bacillota > Clostridia > Christensenellales > Aristaeellaceae > JAJDGF01. The sequence continues at coordinate 16,343 of JAVBQA010000062.1, forward strand.
GGTGTATCGCAAGGCGCTATGCCTGAACGGTCCGGCCTGGACGGCCACGCTGACGGATGTGCCGGTGACCGAGGACGGCAAGGCGATCGAGTATGCGATCAGCGAGAGCGCGCTGAACGGGTATGTACACGTGCAGACCGCGCACCCGGCGCTGAACATCGCGGGGGACCCCGACAGCGGAATGAGCGCTCACCTGTGGAACGCGCTGGAACGCACGGAGATCTCTGTGATCCAGGCGTGGGCGCGCCCGAGCACGACGGCGAATCCGTGGCCGGAGCCGGTGTTTGAGCTGTACCAGGTGGCGCGGGACGGCGCCGAGCGCAAGCTGGACGCGGGCACGCAATACGCGGTGTGCAAGGGCAGCGAGCTTGGGCAAAGCGTGACGTACACGTTCCGGGGGATGCCCAAGACCGACCCGAGCGGCAACGCGTACACCTACCATGTGGTGGAGCGGCCGCTGCTGGACAGCGCCACGGGCGAGCCGTTGTATGAGATCCTGTACAACAACGATCCGGACGCCGACCGCGCGCTGGGCGGCGACACGATCCTGAACACGATCGTCGTGAAGAACCGAATTGGCGACTTTGTGTGGGCGGACGACGGCAACGGCGTCCAGGATGCGGGCGAGCCGGGCCTCCCGGGCGTCAGCGTGGAGTTGTGGGAGAAGGGCGGCGCAAAGCCCATCCAAACGACGACCACGGACGGGAGCGGCCGGTATTCCTTCGAAAACCTGAATCCAGACGCGGCTTATGTGGTAAAGTTCGCCAAGGAGCTGAGGACCTCGGACGAAGATGGCCGCGAGCGTCTGTACATCCTGGCCGAGCGCGAGGCGGCGGCGTGCGGCGCGGACTCCGACGCCGATCCGGCGACGGGCGAGACGCGAGCGTTTCAGGTGGGTCCAACGGAAGCGAACCTGACGCTTGACGCGGGCTACATCGAGCTGACGAACCGCATCGGCGGCCATCTGTGGATCGATGCGGATGCGGACGGCATCCAGGATGCGCTCGAGCCGCCTGTGGCTGGCGAAACGGTGAGGCTGTACGCGCTGAATGGCGACGGCGCCAGGCGCTATGTGCGCAGCGCCATGACCAGCGATGCCGGCGGCTACGCGTTCCGCGGCCTGCATCCGGGCGTGGACTATGTGATCGAGATTCCGCTCGCGGTGCGGGTTCAGAACGAGGCGCGCGGCGTGACGGACGTGTACGGGCTGGCGGGGCGGTTCGCCGGCGGCGCGCTTGGGGACAATGGAGATTCCAACACGGATCCAGAGGCGGGCCTGAGCGACGAGCGGCGTGTCGGAATCGACACGGTTGACATGACGATCGACGCGGGCTACACAATGCGGCTTCAAAACCGGATCGGCGGCTTCGTGTGGTATGACGACAACGACGACGGCATCCAAAGCGACGGCGAGGCGGGGATTCCCGGCCGCACACTTGTGCTGACGTGCCCGGATGATCCGGACTTTGCGCCGCGCAGCGCGGTGACGAACGACGGCGGCCGGTATGAGTTCACGGGCCTGCCCGCGTACAGGCATTACGCGGTCGAGTTCGAGACGGCGTTCACAGGGAGCGGCGGCGAGCGGTATGCGCTGGCCAAGACCGGCCGGGCCGCAGCGGCGAAAGACAGCAACCCGAACCCGCTGACGGGCAAGACGCCGGGCGTCTGGTTGGAGCGCACGACCGAGGACGCAGCGATCGACGCGGGCTACGTCAAGGTGCAAAACCGCATCGGCGATCGCGTGTGGATCGACGCCAACAATGACGGCATCCAGAATGAAGGCGAGCCGGGCGTGAACGGCGTGCTGGTGAAGCTGTACGTGCTGGATCGCGAGGGCAACAGGACGCTGGCCCTAGCCGCGCTGACGAGGAATCACGAGGGCGCGGATGGCTGGTATCAATTCACCGACCTGCCGCCGTACAAGCACTATGCGGTGGAGTTCGAGGGCCGGATCGGCTACGGACCCAACAACGACAAATGCGTGCTCACAGCGCGGAACGTAGGCTCTGCCGGCGAGGACAGCAATCCGCATCCGCCGAGCGGACTGACGGACAACATCTATTTGTATCCGCGCACGGACGACCAGACGATCGACGCGGGCTATAAGAGGGTGGACGGCAATAAAATCGGCGACCCTGCGTGGATTGGCGACGGCAGCGGCGCGCAGGAGCCGGGAGGGCCCGACTCCCGGGTGTCGAGGTGACGGCATGGCGCTTGGAAGGCGCGGAGTCCTGACAGCAACAGTTGCCGGGCGTTCCACCCGCCCTTGCTGGCCTGTCGCGGCGCTGGGAGGTCGTTGGGTACCCCGTCCGGCGCGAAAATCCCGCCATCAAGGAGGGCCGCAAAGCCGGTATTCAGATCCCTGGAACGCAAACATCCCCCGCCATCACGGCAGGGGATGTTTTTGAATGACCTAGCTACGGATTTCTTCCCAGATCTTGGTGTAAACCGCGATGTCCTGGGAGATGTCGTTGAAGAACTCGCAGCGGTCGATGATGTCCTGATTGGGATTCAAGGTGAGGTTGTTCCGCTCCTCATCGGCCATCCCGTCCACGACAGCCTGGATGGGAGTGCTGTAGTAGATGTAGTCCATGTTCATGCGCGCGATGTCGGGGCGGCACAGGAAGTCGATGAACTTCTCGGCGGCCGCCTTGTTCTGGCAGCCCTTGGGGATGCACATGCCATCCACCCACACGTTGCTGCCCTCGTCCGGCACCACATACACCAGGTCGGGGTTCTCTTCCATGGCGTACAGCGCGTCGCCCGACCACATCAGCGCCATGGCGGCCTCGCCGGCGATCATCTTGTCCTTGGTCTCGTCCACCAGGTAGCCCTTGACGATGCCGTCGGCCTTCTGCTTCAGCAGCGCCTGCTTGGCCTCGTCGAGCTGGGCGGGGTCCTTGGTGTTCATGGAGTAGCCGAGCATTTTCAGCGTGACGCCCAGCGTGTCCCGAATGGAGTCCATCATGATGACGTCCTTCTTGTACTTGGGGTCGAAGATGCTTCGCCAGCTGGTGATCTCTTCATCCACATACTCCGGGTTGTACAGCAGGCCCACGGTGCCCCACATGTAGGCCACCGAGTATTCGCCGGTGGGGTCGTAAGCGGGTTTGCGCATCCAGTCGATGACGCCGGCGGCGTTGGGCATATTGGCAAAATCCAGCTTCTCGAGGCCGTCCTCGCGGATCAGGCGCTCGATAATGTAGTCGGACGGAAAGATCACATCGTAGCTGCTGCCGCCCGAGGTCAGGCGGGTGTACATGTCCTCGTTGGTGGTGAAGTTGGTGTATTTCACCTGGATGCCGGTCTCCTGCTCGAACATCTGGATGACGTTCTCGTCGATGTAGTCATACCAGTTGTACACCGTGATCGACTCGGCGGCGTGGGCCAGAGGCGCGCTAGCGAGCGCGAGGCACAGAACCAGGGCAACCAGAACGATCTTTTTCATGACACAGGACCCCCTTTGTTCGTACGTTATGAGATAACCTCAAGCGCGGAGCGCTTGTTGATGATGATCAGCAGCCCGAGCACCAGCAGGAACATCAGCGTGGACAGCGCGTAGATGCTGGGTTCGATGCCGCGCCGCGCCGCGGAGTAGATGACCATGCTCAGGTTGTTGTCGTTGCCGCCGGTGAAGTAGCTGATGACGAAGTCGTCGAGGGACATCGTGAAGCTCAGCAGCGCGCCGGTGACCACGCCGGGCATGATCTCGGGCAGGATCACTTTCCACACGGCCTTCAGCGGGTGGCATCCCAGGTCGAGCGCCGCCTCGTACAGGTTCACGTTCATCTGCTTGAGCTTGGGCATCACCGAGAACAGCACGTAGGGCGTGTCAAACGCGATGTGCGCCAGCAGCATCGTGCCGATCCCCAGCGCCGGTTTGGCGTTTTCCAGCCCGAGAAAGCCGCCCAGCCGTCCCACCAGCCCGAACAGGAACACGAACATCAGCATCAGCGACACGCCGGTCACGATGTCGGGCGTGGTCATGGGCAGATAGGACACGTTCATAACGGCGCTGGCGTTCTTTCGCTTCATGGCGTGGATGCCGATGGCGGCAAGCGTGCCGAGTACCGTGGCCACCACGGTGGCAATGATCGCGACCTCAAGCGTCAGCCACAGCGCATCCAGGATGGCCGGGGTCTGCAGCAGTTTCTTGTACCAATCGAAGGTGAACCCGCCCCACTTGGCGCGGGACTTGCTGGCGTTGAATGAAAGCACGATCATCACCGCGATGGGGGCATACAGGAACGTGAGCAACAGCCCCAGGTACGTGCCCTTGAAGAACTTTCTCACCACGCGCCGCCCCCTTCCTGCTGGGATTCGACCTTGTTCAGCAGGCCGATGGACGCGATGATCAGAACCATCATGATCAAGCTGAGGGATGAGCCAAAGTTCCAGTCGTTGCTGACCAGAAAGTTTTGCTCGATGATGTCGCCAAACAGCCAGAAGTTGCCGCTGCCCAGCAGCCGCGAGATGGCGAACGTGGTGACGGCGGGCATGAACACCATGGTGATGCCGGACACGATGCCCGGAACCGACAGCGGGAACACCACGCGCCGGAACACGTTGAACGGGTTCGCGCCCAGGTCCTCGGCCGCCTCGATGACGCGGGTGTCCATCTTCTTGAGGGATGTGTAGATCGGCAGGATCATGAACGGCACGAAGTTGTACACCATCCCGAGCAACACCGCGCCCTCTGTGCCAATCAGCTCCAGCCGGTCGAACCCCAGGCTCACCAGGAAGTTGTTGATGATGCCGCGATCCTCCATCAAAGACATCATCGCGTAGGTGCGCAGCAGGAAGTTCATCCACATCGGGAGCAGGATCAGCACGAACAGCGCCTGGTTTTTCGCGAAATCCTTGCTGGACAGAAAGTGCGCCGCCGGATAGCCGACAATCAGGCAGATCACCGTGCAGAACAGCGCCAGATACAGGCTGCGCCACAGCACCCGCAGGTACACGGGGCTTAAAAACTTGATCAGGTTGTCCAGCGTCAGCTGCCCGGCCGGGTCGGTGAACGCGAAGAACAGCACGAACAGAAGCGGCGCCACGGTGAACAGCACCATCCACACCACGTAGGGCGCGGCGAACCAGCTACGCCTCATGGGTTGCCCCCTCCTTGCGCATGATGTGAATGTTGAACGGCACGATCACCAGCCCCACCTGGCTGCCCGCAGGGGACATGGTGGTCGAGTGCACCTTGAAGGTGTATTCGCCGGTGTCGACCATCATTTCGTAGTGAACGCCCTTGAACAGCACGCTGGTGACCTCGCCGGTCAGCGGAGCCACGTCGTCGCCGGCCACCATCACGTCCTCCGGGCGCACGACCACATCCACCGGCGTCATCTCGCCGAAGCCCGCGTCCACACAGGGGAACTGCTGGCCCGCGAATTCCACCAGCTCATCCCTGATCATCATGCCGTCCATGATGTTGCTTTCGCCGATGAAGTTGGCCACGAAGGCGTTTTGCGGCTCGTCGTAGATGTGCTTGGGCGTGCCGATCTGCTGGATGTGGCCCTCGTTCATCACGACCACGGTGTCCGACATCGTCAGCGCCTCCTCCTGGTCGTGGGTCACATACACAAACGTAATCCCCAGGTGCTGCTGCATCTGTTTCAGTTCCAGCTGCATCTCTCTTCTCAGCTTCAGGTCCAGCGCGCCCAGCGGCTCGTCGAGAAGCAGCACTTCCGGCTGATTCACCAGCGCCCGCGCGATGGCGATGCGCTGCTGCTGGCCGCCCGACAGCTGGTCCACCATGCGCTTCTCATAGCCGGTCATCTTGACCAGCCCCAGCATGCGCTTGATGCGGCTGTCGATCTCCGCCTTGGGCAGCTTTTTCAGCTTCAGCCCAAAGGCGATGTTGTCGTACACATTCAGGTGGGTGAACAGCGCGTACTTCTGGAACACCGTGTTCAGCGGGCGCTTGTAGGGCGGCACGGACAGGATGTCCTTGCCCGCAAACAGCACCTCGCCCTCGTCCGGATACTCAAAGCCGCCCAGGATCCGCAGCAGCGTGGTCTTGCCACAGCCGGACGGACCCAGCAGCGTGATGAACTCGTGGCGGTCGATGAACAAGTCGATCTTGTCCAGCGCCTGCGTGCCGTCAAAGCTCTTGCTGACGCCGTTGATGTTGATGAGCGCCTTTTCTCTGGACATGCTTGTGTCCTCCCTGTATCGAGTGAAAGCCGCGGAGCGGCGTTGTGATCAAAAGGTCGGCGGCGTGGCTACCCATAGCACGCGCGCGGGCGTCTTGCCCCGGTTGAGCAGCCTGTGGGGCGCGCTGGGCGTGAAGCAGAAGCTCTCGTCTTTTCGCGCGCGCACCTTTTGCTCGCCCAGCACCAGCGTAATCGAGCCAGACAGCACATAGCCGAATTCCTCGCCCTCGTGAGGGTCTTGAAGCGCCGTCTCGCCACCCGGGCCCAGCTCGATCAGGATGGGCTCCATGCGGTTTTTCTGGGCGCTGGGCACCAGCCAGCGGATGAAGCCCTTCATGCCTTCGTCGTCCTGCTTCACGGCGGTGTCGTCCTCGGAAAACACCAGCTTCTTTTCGCGCTGTTCGCTGAAAAAGCTGGTCAGGTCCGACCCGAGGCAGGTGAGCACGTCCACCAGCGTGGCGATGGAGGGGGAGGTCAGGTCGCGCTCCAGCAGCGAGATGAAGCCCTTGCTCAGCTCGCAGCGGTCGGCCAGCTCCTCTTGGGTCAGCCCGTGCTGCAGCCGCAGCTGTTTGATCTTCGCGCCGATCTCCATTTCAAGCCCCTCCTTTCCCGAAAACGAGTTTAAAAATACTAAACAAACAAACGGTTATTATTAAACCACACGCCGCTGGGTTTGTCAATTGCCTGAACTTGTTTCGCCCTGTTAAATGTATCAATCGGAGTGTTCTTTTATAGATGCGAAAGTTTGATGGCATTAAACCGCCCGGAAGTGTTTGGCGGAGCTTTGGGCCTTTTGATGGCGCCCTTCGGCGCTGCGGTTTGGCCAACCGGCACAAGGGTTTCTGAGGACAACAAAAAAGCCACCGAAGTGGCTTTTTGTTGTAAATATCCCAAGAGTGCCGTTCGCTAGCGCTTTTTACACCCGCCTACTGGCAGGGCGGAGACCTGCGCCTGCTTGCTGTCGTCCCCTGACATCTTGCGAAGGGGGCTTGACATCCGCAGTCCGACTCGGAATCCTTTTTGTGTGTTGTGGGTAAAAGCGGTCGCGTGGCGAACACCCCAGGATACGCGTTTTCGTGATCCCATTATAGCGAAGCCACGCCTTTGCTGTCAAGGGTTTTGGCAAGGTTTGTTAGGATCGCCCAAGGGCAATGTCACGTTTTTTTTCGCTCGAAAATGTGACAATGTGCATCTCCGGCGGCGCGCCGATGCGCAGGGGCGCCACCGAGGTTCCGATGCCGTTCGAAACCAGCAGCGTGGATGGGCCGAGTTGGTGTTGGCCGGACAGATAAAAATTGCTCAGCCCCTTTGTGCGCTCGTAGCCCAGGCTGTAAATGCTGAATGGCCCGAGGCGCAGCTGGCCGCCGTGGGTGTGGCCGCACAGGATCAGGTCGGGCGCGATTTTGGGATCGACGGGCAGCGCGTCCAGCGCCAGCGGCGAGTGTTCCAGCAGAATGCGGAATTCGCCGTCCTGCTTGGGTTGGTCTAGCAGCGACAGATCCGGAGCGCCATACTTCGGCTCGTCGGGGCCGACCACCAGCAGACTGCCGCCGGGGCGGGTGATGCGCTTGCTCTGGTTGACCAGCATCTGGATGCCCGCACTCGCGGCGTCCTCGTGCAGGCGCAGCAGGCTGTCCCGGTAGCACTCTCGGTCGTTATTGCCCATCACGCCCAGCATGCCCAGTCGCGGCTTCAGGGCGGAGAGGCGCCGGAACAGCGGCTTGTGCGCGTCGCCTTCGGCAAAGTCGCCGCCCCAAAGGATCAGATCGGGGCAGAGCGCCTGGACCTGGCCGATCAGCCGGTCGAGGGCGCTTTCCTGGCGCGTGCCGCCCCGGAAGTGCAAGTCGGTGATGAACAGCAGCCGCACGCCCGCCATGGCGTCCGACGGCAGGCAGAGCGCGCACAGGCGCGGCTCCGCCCGTCCGGTCAGGGAGATGTGCAGCAGGTCCCGGTTCATGGGCGCGCTCCTTCAAACAGATCCTCGCGGCGCAGCCCCCACAGCTGCTGAATGCTGGTGGATACCGCATAAGCGCCCGCCTCCACAGCCGCGCGAACCTCGGCGCTTTCTGTCACCATGCCGCCCGCGATGATGCCGCAGCCGGGCAACGCCGCCTTGAGCTGGGTGATGGCCTTGGGCACGAGACCGGGCAGCGCCTCCACCATGTCGGGCCTGCTCTGCAGCAGCTGCTTCACGCCGTGCTGAAGAGAGCTCGAGTCCATCACGAACAGGCGCTGGATGGTCAGAAGCCCCAGGGTTTTGGCGGCTTTGAGCAGCGGCGCGCGGGTGGAAATCACCCCGTCGGGCGCCGCCTCCCTCGCGCACCAGGCCACCGCTTCGGCGTCGTGTCCCAGGCCCGCCAGAAGATCCAGGTGCACAAACACGCGCTTGCCGCTGGCTTTTGCGGCCCGCGCCATGCCCGGCAGCGTCAGGATGGAGCCGCCCAGCAGGAAGATTGCCGGGGCCTGGCTGCCCGCGGCGCGGGCCACACTCGCCTCGTCGCGCACGGCGGCGATCACCGGGCGCTTTGTCAGCAATTCGACAAATTCCGACATAAAGGCGCTCCTTTCAACAAAAAAAGTCACGCGGACTCGAAACAGGTAAACCCCGCGGCGCGTGCCAAAAACTGCATGTTGCTGCTGCCTTCCGGCCCTGACAAGATTAGCAGTATGACACCGCACGGGACCCGATTGTCATCATCCGCGTGACAAAGCACAGTATACCACAGCGAGCCCCGGTTTGCAAGTTACAACAGCGTAATGCCTTGCGCAAGGAGCGTCTGCTGCACGTCGCCCGGCCACAGGGAGCACTGCACCTCGCCCACGTGGGCTTTTCGCAGCAGCAGCATGCAAAGCCGCGACTGGCCGATGCCGCCGCCCATGGTGAGCGGCAGCTGGTCGTGCATTACCTGCTGATGGAACGGCAGGTCCAGCCGATCCTTGGCGTTTGCGCGGCTCAGCTGCGCAAACATGCTGCTGGCATCCACGCGAATGCCCATGCTGGACAGCTCCAGCGCGCAATCAAGCTCCGGGTGATAATACAGCAGGTCGCCGTTCAGCGCCCAGTCGTCGTAGTCGGGGGCGCGCTTGCTGTGCGGCCGGCCGTCGGGCAGCTCGTCTCCGATGGCGATGATGAACACCGCGCGGTGCCGTTTGACGATGTGGTGCTCTCGCTGCTCCGCGGGAACGCCGGGGTACATTTCGTAGAGCGCCTGCGCCGTGATGAAGAACACCTCGGCGGGCAGCCTTGGCTGCAGCGATGGGTATCTGCTGTGCACCACCGTCTCGGCCTCGAGCACCGACAGGTGGATGCGCCGCACGGCGTCCTGGAGCGTGTCGAGGGTTCTCTGCTCGCGGGAAATGATTTTCTCCCAGTCCCACTGGTCCACGTAGACAGAGTGGGTGTTGTCGGTGACCTCGTCCCGGCGAATGGCGTTCATGTCGGTGTAGAGCCCGCGTCCGGCGGGATAGCCGTAGCGCCCCAGCGCCTGGCGCTTCCACTTGGCCAGACTCTGCACCACCTGCGCCTCGCGGCCGGTTTCGTCGTGGATGTCGAAATGAACCTTGCGCTCCCAGCCGCTGAGGTCGTCGTTCAGGCCCGAATCTTTCCAAACGAACAGCGGCGCGCTGACGCGGGTCAGGTTCAGCGCCGCGCCCAGCTGCTGCTGAAAGCAGTCCTTGATGTTCTTGATGGCGCGCTGGGTCGAGATCAAATCCAGCGCAGGCTTGTATCCCGCGGGGCAATAATGCTTCTCTTCCATGCAAACTCCTATGCGATCGACAGCGCGATCTCCATCATCTTGGTCAGGCTGATCTGGCGCTGCTCGCTGTTCATGGACTCGCCGGTCAGCATGTGGTCGGAGATGGTGCAGAGGCACAGCGCCTTCTTCCCGGCGCGGGCGGCGTTGAGATAGAGCGCGTAAGCCTCCATCTCGACCGCCAGCACGCCCAGCCTCCGAAGCGTTTCGGTGGGTTCGCTGGCGTCATAGAACACATCGGAGGAGAAGATCGGCCCCACATGGATGTTGGCGCCCACAGCCTCCCCGGCCTTCACCGCCTGGGTCAGCAGCCCGAAGTCCGCACAGGGGGCCAGCGTGCCGGAGAAGCCGAACTGCGCGCCGAAGTTGGAATTGGTGTAGCAGCTCATGCCGGCGACCACATCCTGCACCTTCAAATGCTCGCTCATCGCCCCGGCCGAGCCAATGCGAATGATGCTCTGGACGCCATAAAAGTTGTAAAGCTCATAAGAATAAATGCCGATGGCCGGCATGCCCATGCCGCTGGCCATCACCGATACGCGCTTGCCCTTGTAGCTGCCGGTGTAGCCGTGCACGCCGCGCACGTTGTTGACCAGCTCGGCGTTCTCAAGGAACGTTTCGGCGATGAACTTGCTCCGAAGCGGATCGCCAGGCATCAGCACGGTGGGCGCGAAATCGCCCTGCTTGGCGGAAATATGGGGGGTAGGGATGTTTGAAGTGCTCATAAATGCCGCCCCTTCCGAATATCATGATGCCTTATTATAGCGCGTTGTATGGCCTTGATCAAGGAAAGCGTGTAAAGAAATGGAGCGGATTCGACATCCGCTCCCGCGATTGCTTGTTGCTGGGGTTTTCAAGGGGCAAATCCCCTGAGCGGGGTCTGGGGGCGGCGCCCCGCTGTTCCCCCATGTTCTCCCGTCACCCCTGCGCGATCTCTCCGACCTTCACGCGGGCCTGCTCGGCGAGGCCCAGATCCCACAGCATGCTGACGCCCTGATACTTGTCGCGGATCTCGCGCGCGCCGGTGTAGGCGTCCATGGTGTCCTGGGCGCTGATGCCGAGGTCCCTGTTGGTCATGGGCATGCCGAGCCGCTTCATGAGCGCCTCAATGCCCGAGGCGCCGGGCAGTTCCTCGTCGATCATCTTTAAGATGTCTGGCCAGTGGGCCTGGATGGTGTCGAAGCGCGCGGCCCAGCGCACCGGGTCGTTTTTGTGGGCGGTCTGCTCGATGGCGATGATCTGGGGGGCGGTCTTGCCGAAGATGCGGCGCATCTTCTTCTCCCACTTGGCCGGGTCAAAGGCCGTGATGGCCCGCTCCCTGGCGGCGCGGTCGGGGGTCAGGGTTTTGATCCAGTCGTACAGCTTCAGCGTGATCAGCGTGCCCACGCCCACCTGTATGCCGTGCAGGTCAGACTTTTCGCCGCGCTCCAGCGCCATCATCTCCCACATGTGTGAGAAATAGTGTTCCATGCCGGAGGCCGGGCGCGAGATGCCCGCGAAGCTCATGGCGATGCCGCTCAGCACCAGCCCTTCAGAGACGGCCTGCACCACTTCCGGGTCGCGGTTCAGCAGCTTGTCCGCGCTTTCCATGCACTTTCTAAGCGATCTGCGAATCAGCTCCGCCACCTCCGGGCAGTAATACTCGCCGGTGACCAGGTGCGCCACGCGCCACTCCAGGATGCTGATGTACTTGGCCAGCATGTCCCCCAGGCCCGCCCAGAGCATGCGCATGGGGGCCAGCTTCATGATCTCGCTGTCCAGGATGATGGCCACCGGGCAGGCATTGTAGAGCGTGGTCTTGACGGAGTTCACCAGCATGGAGCTCGAGGAGCTCGCGTAGCCGTCCATGGAGGGCGCTGTGCCAACGACCATCGAGGGCTTGCCCAGCGCGTGGGCAAACTCCTTGCACAGGTCGTTGATCACACCGGAGCCCACGGCCAGCAGGATATCGCAGGAAGGGTCGAAGGCCATGGCGATGGAGCCGATGGCGTGCTCGTCGGGCTCGACTTCCCGCATGGGCAGAATGTGCAGCGCGTGGTCGATGCCCGCCGCCTTCAGCAGCGCAACGGCGCGCTCTCCGGCTGCCTTGTAGGTGTTCGCGTCACACACCACAAACGGCTTTTTCATCTCCAGCTCGCGCACCACAATCGGCAGGGTGTTGATGGCCCCCGCGCCGGATTTCAGAATCCGCAAGTCGCAGCTGTGGCGCCTGCCGCAGGCGCAGTCGAAACCCGGGCCCAGCAGCTGCTCGATGGACAGGTTGGCGAAAGGCATGGCGGGACCTCCTTGGCGAGTGTTCTGAAAGAACGGGCGCACAGCGTGCGCCCTGAACAGCAGCTTCGTTACCCTCCGATGACGCCCTTGATTCTCCGGACGCCCGCGGAGGAAGACTCCTCCTTCTGCAGCTTGAAGGACCGAAGATCGCCGGTGTTTTCGGCGTGGGGGCCGCCACAGATTTCCTTGCTGAACGCGCCCATGGTGTAGACCTTGACGCGCTCGCCGTACTTGCCCTCGAACAGGCCAATGGCGCCGTCGGCCTTGGCTTCGTCCACAGTCATCTCGACCATGGTGACGGGAGCGCTGGCCTTTATGGCCTCATTAACCAGCCTTTCCACCTCGGTCTTCTCCTCGTCGGTCATTTTGCGGCCGAACGAGAAATCAAAGCGCAGGCGTTCGGCGGTGATGTTGCTGCCTTTCTGGGCCACCTCGTCGCCCAGCACCTTGCGCAGCGCGGCGTGCAGCAGGTGGGTGGCGGTGTGCAGCTTCGCGGTCTCCTCGCCCGAGTCGGCCAGGCCGCCCTTGAAGCGCTGCTCGGCGCCCGCGTGGCTCTTTTCCTGGTGCATTTTGAAGTGTTCTTCGAAGCCGGCCTCGTCCACGGTCAGACCCTTTTCCCTGGCCATCTCGACGGTAATCTCGATGGGGAAGCCATAGGTGTCGTAGAGCTTGAAGGCGCTGGGGCCGTCGATGACGGCGCCCTGCATGCTGCCGGTCAGCTTCTCGAACTCGCGCATGCCCTGCTTGAGGGTGCGCTGGAAGCGCTGCTCCTCGAGCAGCAGCTGCTCGAGAATCCGGTCCTTGTTCCTCATCAGCTCGGGATATACGTCTTTGTATTGGTTCACGACCACTTCGGCGATCTGGGCCGTGGTGCCCTCGGGCATGCCCAACTGCATGCCGTGGCGCACGGCGCGCCGAATTAGGCGGCGCAGCACATAGCCCTGATCCACGTTGGACGGAGTCACGCCCCGGTCGTCGCCCAGGATGATGGTGGCGGTGCGCAGGTGGTCGGCGATGATGCGGATGGAGCGGGTGACTCCGTCGTCCGAGCCATATTTCTTGCCGGACAGCGCCTCGATCTTCGCGATGATGTCGCTGAACAGGTCGGTCTCATAGACCGACTTCACGCCCATCAGCACGCCGATGGTGCGCTCCAGGCCCATGCCGGTGTCCACGTTTTTCTTGGCGAGCGGCGTGATGACGCCGTCATCAGCCTTGTTGTACTGCATGAACACGTCGTTCCAGATCTCGAGATAGCGCCCGCAGTCGCACGCGGGCGAGCAATCCGGGCCGCACGCGGGCTTGTCCGGGTTGATGATGAACATCTCGGTGTCCGGGCCGCAGGGGCCGGCTGTCCCGGCGATCCACCAGTTGTTCTCCTTGGGCAGATAGAAGATCCGGTCCTCGGGCACGCCCATCTCAAGCCAAAGCTTGGCGGCCTCGTCGTCGCGCGGCGCGTTCTCATCGCCCGCGAACACGCTGAACGCCAGGCGCGCCTTGTCGATGCCGAGCCATTCCGGGCTGGTCAAAAACTCCCAGCTCCAGCTGATGGCCTCACGCTTGAAGTAGTCGCCCAGCGACCAGTTGCCCAGCATCTCGAAAAACGTGCAGTGGCTGGCGTCGCCGACCTCGTCGATGTCGATGGTGCGGATGCACTTCTGCACGTCCACCAGGCGCGTGCCCATCGGGTGCTTTGCGCCCAGCAGATACGGCACCAGCGGGTGCATGCCGGCTGGCGTGAACAGCACCGAGGGATCGTTCTCCGGGATGACCGAGGCGCTCGGAATCACCGCGTGGCCCTTGCCCTCGAAGAATTTCAGGTAGAGCGCTCTCAGCTCGCTGGCGGTCTTGATGTTCATGTGTCGATTCCCTCCCATATGATAAGGAAGCAAATTGCTATCATTAAAAATTTACTCCATACGGGCGGCAATGTCAAATTAAGATTGGCTTCCTGCTTTGGTAACGACAATCAGCGCCTACCTACAATTCAGCCACGTCAAACAGCACCTTGTTGAGGGCGTGATAGTAGTTGCCCTTTTCGGCGTCAAACCGCAGCACGCAGTAGTCCGGATCGGCGGGGCCGAGGGGGTAATACTTCTCGTCGCCTGGCCGCCACAGCATGCGCTTGCTTTCGTCGTCCGTCAGCACCCGCATCTTGCCTGTCAGCATCAACCCGTGGAAGAACGTCTGGTTGAAGAAGTAGATGCATGCCTCGGGCCGCTTTAGAAACTGTCCCGCGCGGACGGACGAGGTGTTTGTCGAAAAGTAAAACGTCTTGAGTCCGTCGTGCTTGCACTTGAACATCAGCTTGGCGTTGGGGCAACCCTCGTCGTCCACCGAACCCACCACCACGTCGCGGCTCTTGTCCACCAGTTTCTCTATGGCGCGTATGGCCTTGTCATCCATGGGATCCCTCCTCCATTCGCTGCAGGTTGTCGAGAATCCGCGTCAGCTGCGCCTCGAAGCGCGCGATCTCCCCTTGGCTGAAGCCCTCATAGAACAGCGCGTTCATCTGGCCGGAGACCTCGTCATATGCCTGGTTCAGCGCGCGGGCGGCCTCGGTCAGCCGGATTCTGATCTGGCGGCGGTCGGCTTTGTCCGCCTGGCGGAGGATCAGGCCCTGCTGCTGCATGCGGTCCAGCATCGAGGTGAGCGCCGACGGGGACAGCTGCGTGCGCTGGGCCAGCGCCCGGATGGGCTGGCCGTCCTGCTGCCACAGCACGTACAGGATGCGGCCCTGCGCGCCGTTGAACTGCTCGACACCGCGCGCCTTCAGCAGCCGCTCAAAGATGCGCGCTTGCAGGTGCTTGATCCGCGAGATCAGAAAACCGCCTTGTGTGGGCATTGCAGACACCCCTTTCCATGCAGTATAATACTATATGGTAATAATATTGTCAAGCAGAAAACAACGGATGGCGCCCGGGCCATCCGCTTTTGCTACACCCCGAGCAGCTTTCCGTTTTGCTTGAGCCAGGTTTTCCAATATGAATAGTCGGGCATGTGGCGCTCCACCCGCGCCCAGAACTGCTTGGAGTGGTTGAACTCGAACAGGTGGCACAGCTCGTGCACCACCACATAATCCAGCGCCCCGGGCGGAGCCATGATCAGTTTATAGTTGAAATTCAGGTTTTTCTGGCTGCTGCAACTGCCCCAGCGGGTCTTTTGATCCCGGATGGATACGCGGCCGGGCGCTCTGCCCACCAGCGGCGCGAAGTGGGTCAGCCGCTCCTCCACCCGCTGGCGGGCCTGCTCGGTGAGGAAAGACTTCAGCTGCTCGCGCGCCATCTCCGGATCCTTCGCATGCAGCACCAGCTCGTCATCGCCGAACCGGGCCGCGTTTCTGGCCGCGGGCAGGATGGTCAGCCGAAGCGGCTGGCCCTCATACAACAGCCGCGCGCCGTCGTGCACCGGGTGGGCGTCCTGGTGGGTTTGCTGGTAGGCGCGCAGCTGGGCGCGGGTGTCCAGCACCCAGCGGGCGCGCTGCTGCACGAACGCGTCGCAGGCGCGAAGCGGCGCGTGCTTTGGCGCGAACACGCGCACAGAGCCATTCGGCGTGACGCGGACCTCGAGGCTCTTTCTTTGGGTCTTGATCAGCTCGTATTCGATCCGGCCGACGCCGGTTGTGACCGCTCTTTGCATACAGCCTACCGCTTGTCCAGGATGGACGTGTGCGCCTGGGTCAGGTGGTCGTACTGGCCATCCGACTCGAGGATGCGCAGCAGGCCCTCGGCCACGCAGCCCGGCGGGTCCTTCGGGAGATGGCACTGAAGCCCCAGTTCCTGCGCGATCAGCAGCGGCAGCCCGAACAGTTGCGCGCCGCCGCCGGTCAGCACCACGCCGCTCTCGTGCAGATCGGCGGACAGCTCGGCGGGCGCGCTCTGCAGCACCTGATAGATCAGCTCGGTGATGGCCATAAACGTGGGCTGGGCGGCATCCTGTACCTCTTTGGCGCTGATGTCGAACTCCCTGGGGAAACCGCCGTCCATGCTCATGGCCAGCACCTTGGTGCTCGGCGCGGACGCGCCCGACGCGCCCACCAGCGACAGCTTGATGTCCTCCGCGGTGCGCGGGCCGACGGCCATGGCGTGCAGCTTGCGCAAGCGCCGTATGATGGCCTCGTCGATGCGCTGCATGCCGTAAGGCAGCTCGGACATGGCGACCACGCGCCCGCCCGAGATCAAAGATGCGCTCAAATGCCCCGCGCCCAGATCACACACCAGCGTGGCCTGGGGGCGGCTTACATCGATGGGGGAGCCGAGCGCCGCCGCCACATCGGACCGCACCACCGAGCACGCGGTCGCGCCGGCCTCCATGCACAGCGCCACCAGGTGCTTCAGCGGCGTGGGCTGGATGCCCGGCGGGCAAGCCAGCAGCACGCGCGGCCGGCGCACCAGCGCCTTGCTGGCTGCGTGTTTCAGCAGGTACTGATACCAGCGCCGAAGCGCCATCTCGTCGGCCACGGCCGCGCCGCGCATGGGGAAGCCCACGCGCACGTGGCCCGGCGTGCGCCCCAGCAGCAGCGCCGCGTCGTTTCCGGCGCACAGCGTTTCTCCCGAGCACTCGGCGATGGCCGCGCTCTGCTTGAACTGCACGCCGTGGCCCTTGATGGCCATGCGCGCGCCGCTGGTGCCGATGTCCAGGCCCACATTCCAATTCATTCGTGCTTACCTCGTGTGTGCGGGTGTTCAGGCTTCCGCCTGTTCCTCGTATTTCTTGCGGGTGGCTTCCCCGCCCCTCAGGTGCCGCTCGCTCATGTTGATGCCCAGCACCCTGTCGATGGCCTTGTATAGCTCGGGGTCGATGATGGGTAGCCTCGTGCGCATATCTTTGTGCACGGTGGTCTTGCTGACGCCCAGCTGGTTCGCGCAGCCGCGCACCGTCGCGCCGGTCTTCAGCATGTACGCGGCTGTGTCCAGCACACGCGTGACGATGTATTGCCTCACGCCTCACGCCTCCCGTCCGCCCTACTTGACGGTTCAGCGTATGCGCGGCACGAGCGCCGCTAGACCGGAGTTTGTCCCGCTCTCAGGCGCTCATAGCCCTCCAGGTCGCCCACATCGACGCGCTTTCCCGGCATGACAGCCGCGTAAACCGGGGTCCGTTGGCACAGCCAGGCGGGCAGCGATCCGGGTGCGTCGGTGTTGACGCCGGACGCGATGCCCGAGAGCATCAGCGGCAGGTCGGACTGCACATAGGCGTAGAACGGCGGCACCGCCCAGTGGGTGGCGGGCTCCGGCGGTTTTTCCTCCATGCGCAGCACCCGGAAATTTTCGTCCGGGGTGATCACGCCGCAGCGGCGCAGCACGCGCGGGTCCGGCTCATGGTAGCAGAAAATCGTGCTGGCGTTGTGCTGCTTCATAGAATCCGCCAGCGCGGCCAGCGAGAAATCCAGCAGGTTATCGCCCGCGGCCACCAGCAGGTCGTCGTTCAGATGCAGTTTTTCGATGGCCAGCGCGATGTCTTTGACGGCGCCCAAGCGGTTCTCGTTCATTGTGGAGCCGTCGTCGATCAGCGCAATGGGCTTTTTCGCGTCGGTGGCTTTCTTCCAGCCCTCAAAATGCCCGATGAACCTGTGGTTTGACACCACCACATGGCGGGTGATCCCGGGGATCTGATCCAGGTCCAGAATCAGCCGTTCCAGAATGCTGGAGCCCCAGACGGGCAGCAGCGGCTTGGGGAAATTCTCGGTCAGCGGATACATCCTCGTGGCGTAGCCCGCGCACAGCACGATCGAAATCATTTCAGCAGCACCCCCACGCCGTCCGCCGTGTGGCAAATGTGGGTCGAGTACGCGCCGTTCAGGTCGGGGTACTTGCCCAGGTAGCGCCGGGACACCGCGTCGATGCAGCGCTCGGTCTGCGCCGGGTCCACGAGCGCGACGCAGCAGCCCTTGAAACCCGCGCCGGAGAACCGCGCGCCATACGCGCCCGGGGCCTCACGCAGCGCCTGATACAGCTCGATCAGGTGGGGCGAGCCGGTCTCGTAGTTCTCGATCGAGCTGAGGCCCGACGCGAACACCAGCTGGCCGAAGCCGACGATGTCGCCCTCCCGCCACAGCGCGGCGCCCTGGCGCACGCGTTCGCACTCGGTGAAGAAGTGCCGCGCCCGGCGCCGGAACGGCTCGGGCAGCAAGGCTTCGTGGCGGGCGAACGCCTCCGGAGACACGTCGCGCATGCGCGTTTCAGAAAATGCCCCCAGCGGCGTGTCGTCCAGCGCCTTCAGGAACCAGGACGCCGCGCGCAGCTCGTCCACGCGGTTGTTGAACCCGCTGCCCAGCTTCCGGGACAAACCCGAGTAGAACACCACGATGTCGTGCTTGGGCATGCATTTGGGGGTTTCGATCAGCTCATACTGACCGTCCAGCGTGTCCAGAAACAGCAGGTGATCCTTTCGGCTGTAGACCTCGCAGGACTGATCCAGCCGCCCCACGCTGACGCCCACAAAATCCTTCTCGGCCTCGAGCGCCACGTCGATCAGCTCGTCCGCGTCCAGCAGCAAATCGTTGGCCTGAAGCAGCGCCTGCAAGTAACACAGAGACACCGCCGCCGAGGAGCTTAGCCCCCCGATGGGCAGCGAGCCGCGCACCACGCCGCGCACGCCGCGCCAGAGCTTGCGGTGTTTGGACAGGGCCCAGGCGCAGCCCCGGGCGAAGTCGCCCCAGTCGCCGGCGCGCGCGGGCGCGGGATCGGACACATTCAGGCGGATCTCGCCCGGAAAATCCGCGCTGAACAGATGGATCTCTCCCGAGTTGGTGGGCTGGAAAGCCAGCTCCACGCCCTTGTCGATGGCAAAGCCCGAGATCAGCCCGTGCTGGTGATCCACGTGCGCGCCCAGCGGGCACACGCGGTAGGGTGAAAACACGCTGTAGACCGCGCCCCTCGCGCCCGTAAACCGCTGTTCAAACAGCTCGCGGATGTCGCTCACTTGTCACCCCTCCGAACGAACCCAGTCCACATATTTCTGTATGCCGACTTCAAAAGGCGTGGTGGGGTTGTAGCCCAGCACCTGCTTCGAGTGGCTGATGTCGGCGAACGTTTTTTCCACGTCGCCCGGCTGCATCGGCAGCTTCTGGATGGCGGCTTTCTTGCCGACGGCCTTCTCAATGGCGGCGATCATCTGTTTCAGGGACACAGTGTGGCTCTCGCCGAGATTAAAGACGTCAAATTTGGGCGTGCCGCCCGTCCAGTCGAGCGCCTTGACCACGCCATCCAGGATGTCGTCGATGTAGGTGTAATCGCGCATGGACTCGCCGTCGCCAAACATCTGGATGGGCTGGCCCTGTTCAATCAGCCGGGTGAACTTGCAGATCGCCAGATCCGGCCGCTGGCGCGGGCCGTACACCGTGAAAAAGCGCAGGCAGGCCACGCTCAGCCCGTGCAGCGCGTGGTAGGTGTGCATCAGCAGCTCGCCCGATTTCTTGGTGGCGGCGTAGGGCGAGATCGGGTGGTCGACCGGGTCGCTTTCGGCAAACGGGACCTTCGCGTTGTTGCCGTATACCGAGGAGGACGACGCGAACGCCATGCGCCTGACCCCGTGCTTGTTCATCGCCTCGAGGATGCGCACGCTGCCCATCAGGTTCACGTCGTAGTACAGCGCCGGGTCGGCAATGGACGGGCGCACGCCCGCGTAGGCCGCCAGGTGCACCACGGCGTCCGGCAAGAAGCCGGAGAAGGCTTGGTCCAGCTTCTGGGCGTCGCGGATGTCGAGCTCAGCCACGGAGAAGCGCTCGCCCGCGCCGTTGCGCGCGATGGCCTCGATGTTTGCGCGCTTGATCTTCGGGAGATAAAAATCATTGAAATTGTCGATGGCGAGCACATGGTCGCCTCGGTTGAGCAGCTTCTCGCACAGATGGGAACCAATGAACCCGGCGCCGCCGGTCACGATAACGCGCATAATGATGAACCTCCGTTCGCGCTTAATCTATGCCATTATAGCATAAAATCACATGCATGGATAGCAAATTCATGCCTTGCGGCGGTGCGCGTTCTGGGCTATAATAAAAGAGACGGCACTTTTCTCACAAACGAGATCAATATAGGAGGTAATCATCCATGGCGAATCCCAAAGCGTTTCCGATGACCAAGCCCGTGAACCACCTGCGCGGTGAGCTGCCCAAGATCGGCATTCGGCCCTGTATCGACGGCCGCCGAAACGGCGTGCGCGAGAGCCTGGAAGACCAGACCATGGCCATGGCCAAAGCGGCCGCCGACTTTTTGAGCAAGAACCTGCGCCACGCCTGCGGCCTGCCGGTGGAGTGCGTGATCGCCGACAGCACCATCGGCGGCTTCAAGGAAGCGGCCGATTGCGCCGCCAAGTTCCAGAAGGAGAACGTGGGCGTGTCGCTGACCGTGACGCCGTGCTGGTGCTACGGCTCCGAGACCATGGACATGGATCCGTTCACGCCCAAGGCCATCTGGGGCTTCAACGGCACCGAGCGCCCCGGCGCGGTGTATCTGGCGGCGGTGCTGGCCGCCCACACGCAAAAGGGCATTCCGGCGTTTGGCATCTACGGCCACGACGTGATGGACGCCAAGGACGCCACCAAGATCCCGGACGACGTGGCCGAGAAGCTGCTGCGCTTTGCGCGCGCCGGCCTGACGGTGGCCACCATGCGCGGCAAGGCGTACCTGTCCATGGGCGGAACGTCCATGGGCATCGCGGGCTCCATGGTGAACCCGCCGCTGTTTGAGAAGTACCTGGGCATGCGCGTGGAGTCCATCGACATGAGCGAGTTCGTGCGCCGCTGGGAAGAGGGCATTTACGACCCCGAGGAGTTCGAGCGCGCCCAGAAGTGGGTCAAGGAAAATGTCACCATGGGCTGGGACAAGAACCCCCAGGACAAGCAGCACACAGCCGAGCACAAGCAGAAGGTGCTCGATGACAGCATCAAGATGGTCATGATCGGGCGCGACCTGATGATCGGCAACGAGAAGCTGGCAAAGCTCGGCTTCGTCGAGGAGTCCTGCGGCCACAACGCCATCGCGTCCGGCTTTCAGGGCCAGCGCCAGTGGACCGACCACTTCCCCAACGGCGACTTCATGGAGTCCATCCTGTGCTCCAGCTTCGATTGGAACGGCATCCGTGAGCCCATGGTCGTCGCCACCGAGAACGACGCGCTCAACGGCATCTGCATGCTGTTTGGCAAGCTGCTCACCGGCACGGCCTCCGGCTTCGCCGATGTGCGCAGCTACTGGAGCCCCGACGCCATCCAGCGCGTCAGCGGCTGGACGCCCACCGGCGCGGCCAAGGACGGCCTGATCCACCTGATCAACTCGGGCGCCGTTACGCTGGACGCCAGCGGCGAGTGCTCGGATGAGCATGGCAAACCCGTGATGAAGCACTGGTGGGACATCAAGGCTGAAGAGGCCGCCAAGTGCATGGACGCCACGCAGTACTGCTACGGGGATCTCGGTTACTTCCGCGGCGGCGGATACTCCTCACACCTGCTGAGCAAGGGCGAGATGCCCATCACCATGACCCGCCTGAACATGGTGGACGGCCTGGGCCCGGTGCTGCAGATCGCCGAGGGCTGGACGGTAACGCTGCCCGAGGAGGTGTCGGATGTCATCGACAAGCGCACCGACCCGACCTGGCCCACCACCTACTTTGTGCCCCGCCTGACCGGCAAGAACGCCTTCACCGACGTGTACTCGGTCATGAACAACTGGGGCGCCAACCACGGCGCGTTCAATTACGGCCACATCGGCGCCGACCTGATCACGCTGTGCTCCATGCTCAGGATCCCGGTGTGCATGCACAACGTGGAGGATGCCGACCTGCTGCGCCCGACGGCGTGGAACGCTTTCGGCACGCAGGATCGCGAGGGCGCGGATTACAGGGCCTGTGAAAACTTCGGCCCCCTTTACGGCAAAAAGTAAGCCAGAGCGTCCGTAAGGATGCGCCCGCTGTGTCAGCTTCAACTCCCCGGGTTGGTCACGTATTTCGCGATACGCTCCCGCCCCGGGGAGTTCTGTTTCCTTGCGTTTGCGCCCTTCTGACCGCGCCGCTCGCTTTACCCCGGCTTTTTCTGAGACAGGCGCGTTGGGTGTCTTCTGCGCGTCCCGCCATCCGCGCAACTGCAATCAAGCACGGGCGGGCGGCGCCGTGCTACAATTCCTTTTGAACGGAGGGGATGATCTTGAGCGAATGGCACAGGCAGATCCAGACCGTGGTGGACGAAATCGACCGGCATATCCTGTTGGGGGATGACGAGGCGCTCACGCTGCGCGCGCTGTCCGAGGCGCTGGGCTACTCGAAATACCACGCCACGCGCCAGTTCCGCGCGCTGTCCGGCATGCCTCTGCGCGAGTACCGAAACAAGCGGCGGCTGGCGTTCGCGCTGCTGCAGGTGCGCGACACGGACAGGAGCCTGCTGGACATCGCCATCGACCACGGGTTCTCCTCCCATGAGGCGTTCAGCCGGGCGTTCAGGGCGGCCTACGGGCTGAGCCCAAGCGCCTACCGGGCGCATCCCGTGCCGGTGGTGCTGCGCACCAAGATCCACCCGTTCGACAGCTACATTCTGGGCATTGGAGGGATTGGCATGATCGAATCGGCGGGGGACATCAGAATTTACTACGTTTCGATTCCGGCGCACAAGTTTCTGCACGTGAAGAACTACGAGTCCGACGGATATTTCGATTTCTGGGAGAAGCAGGACGCGCAGCCCGGTCAGGACTGCGACACGATCTGCGGGCTGCTGGACAGCATGCGCGGCAAGCTGGACGGGGACGATGCGTCGATCGGCGTGTTCAGCGGCCAGGTGATGGCGCGGCTGTATGAGCCGGACGGGCGCTGTCCCCAGGCCTACGGCGTGCGGCTGCCCCAAGGCTACGTGGGTACCGTGCCGCCGCAGATGCGGATGCTGGACGTGCCCGAGGCCGAGTACATCGTGTTTGAGCACGGGCCGTTCGACTTTGAGCGCCAGTGCGAGCCGGTGGGGGAGGCGCTTGCGAAGGCTGTCGACGCCTATTCATTTGCGGGCACAGGCTACCAGCCGGACGCCGCGCCTGGGCGCGTGTCGTACGAGTACTTCGATCCGGCACAGTTCGCAAAGCGCATCCTGCCGGTACGCAAGGGCTGAGCAGTCAAAAAGACCGAACCCGATCGGGTTCGGTCTTTTGATATGCGGCGGTTTACTTTAGCGCCGTTTGCGGGATCATGCCCTCGCTGTTGGCCAGGTTGTTTCTCATCTCGGTGATGCAGCCGCTGAGCGCGCTGGTGGTCACATCCACGATGATGCCCCGCCCTATCTGGCTGTCCATCTCGTCCACGGCCGACATGATCTGCGTGTAAAACCCGTTGTCCAGGATCGAGTGCTCGTTGCCGTACACGTCGGCCAGCACGGTGTTCATGGCGTAGGCCGAGTAGAGGTGCTGCCGGATGACGGGCAGCAGCGTGCCGCTGATGTCGGCCTTGGGCAGGTTGAGTTGGTCGTAGGTGCGCATCACCATGGTCAGGTCACTCTGAATGCTCGACTTGAGCTGCTCGCGCGCGCTGATCAGCATGCGCCCCTCTCGCGACTTCTGAATGCCGATCACGGTCAGCGCGATGGCCAGCACCAGCACAAGCGCAACCAGCCCGTATGTCGGGTACAAACGCGACTTGTTTTGCAGGCTCCTTGGCCGTTTTAGTTGGAAAAACCTCATGAAACATTCCTTTCCGCTTGTGGCAACGTCCCCTCGCTTATGCAAATATACGCTCCCATGTACACAATTATACGCGATTAGACAAAGAAATACTAGTCGCCTTCAGAAAGTTCATGCATAAAACACGAGATTTCATGCATAAAAAATTCATATCCGCGCAAAAAACTGGGCAATGTGCACAAAGTAAACTCGATGTAAACCGAACGATTCGGCGCTTTTATGGCGATTTATGGGAGTGTTCGCCGGTTGGCTTTTGAGCAATGGTCTGATATACTAATGAATATTCTGTCGGAAAGAGGGGGGCGGAAATGAAGCTCGACCGTCTGCTGGGGATTCTGACCACGCTGCTGCAAAATGAGCGCGTGACCGCGCCCTATCTGGCCGAGAAGTTCGAGGTTACCCGGCGCACCATCGGGAGGGACATCGACGCGCTGTGCATGGCGGGCATCCCGGTGGTGACGCGCCAAGGCGCGGGCGGCGGGATCTCGATCGCCCAGGGTTACAAGCTGGACAAGAGCGTGCTCACCGAGCCGGAGCTGACCCAGCTGGTGGCGGCGCTGAAGGGCATCGGCAGCGTGTCGGAGAGAAGCGCCATTGAGCGCACGCTGGACAAGCTCGCGCCGGGCGGTGTGGTGTCGATGAGGGACAGCATCATAATCGACCTGGCCGGGCCGTATCAGAAGAGCCTGACGCATAAGATAGGGCTGATCAAGCGCGCCATCGCTGAGCGGCTGCTGATCGAGTTTACATATCATGCCGAGAAAGGGCGCGGAGTCCGGCGGATCGAGCCATGTTTCGTGGCGTTTGAGTGGGGCGCGTGGTACGTGTTCGGGTACTGCCTGGAGCGCCAGGACTGGCGGCTGTTCAAGCTGACGCGGCTGTGGGAGCTGAAGCTTCTGGAGCTGCGGTTTGCCCCGCGGGACGTGCCGCCCGGGCGGGCCAACCTGAGCGCGCGGCTCACCGACGAGCACCGCATGGTGGCGCTGTTCGATCCGTCGGTGGAGTACCTCGTGGTGGACAGCTACGGCCCGGATTGTTTCACCAGGGAGCCGGACGGGCGGCTCAGGCTTGAGGTGCCCTACACCAACCGCGACTATATCCGCGGCTGGCTGCTGGGGTTTGGGGATAAGGTTGAGGCGCTTCTGCCGCCGGGGCTGCGAGCGGAGCTTCGGCAGATTTCTCAAAACATGCTGCGCCTGTATGAACCGGACAGATAGGTGTCCGGTTTTTGCTGCTATACTGGCGGCAAAAGGAGGGTGATTCCCATGGATACGAAGAAGATGCTGGACAAGGCGGAGGCGCTGCTCGGGAAATGCGAGGTGGTCGTGCTCTCGTCGGTGAGTGGGCAAGGCGCGCCGCGGCCGTGCGTGGTGTCGAAGGTCAAAAACGAGGGGATCCGGAAGGTGTATATGTCCACCGGTCTGAACGGCACGAAAGCGCGGCAATTCCTGAAGAACCCCAGGGCGGGGCTGTGCTATTGTCTGGATGGGGACAGCGTGACGATGACGGGCGAAGTTTCTGTGCTGACGGATCCCACGACGAAGAAAGCCATGTGGGTAGAGGGGTTTGAGGCGCACTTTCCGGGCGGTGTTGAAGACCCGAATTACTGCGTGCTGGAGTTCCGGCCGGATGAGGCGACCCTCTGGATCGGGAGGGAGTTCGTGACACTGAAGCCGTAAACGGGGACTTGCAAGGGCGTCATGCCCCTGTCCTCCCATTTAGCGCTTGAGCGCCAGCGCCATGCACGCCCAGCAGGCCAGCAGCCCGCCGCCGGTATCCGACCGCAGCGCCTCTGCGGCCAGCTGCCGCAGCCGCTTGTCATACACCAGCCACAGCATCGGCGCGGCGTTCAGCTCCATCTGCTTCACGCCCTGGGTAAACAGCTCGAGCTCCGCCGGCGGCGCCTTGCGATCTTCGAGTTTCTGAAGCTGCTCGCCCAGGCCCTCCGGCTGGATCCGCCCCGCAGCCCATGTCCAGAACGCCTGCAGCGCCATTTGGGTGGGCCGAAGCCTCGCACGGCCGTCCTTCAGCTCCACGGTGAACCAGTCTGACGGCAGGATCTCGCCCGCATGCGCCGCCGAAAACAGCGCGCCGCCGCGGTCCTGATGCACCTTGGATCCCAGCATCCGCTCGGCCTCGCGCCGCAGCGGATTCTCTCTACCAGACAAGGCGAAACGCCTCCTTAAACTCCGCAATGATGTCCTCGGCCGTCATGGCGATCTCTCCCATGCGCGCCGCAGCGCACTCGCCCGCGCGCCCGTGCAGCTCGCTGCCCATGTAGGCGGCCTGCTCTGGGGGATGCCCCTGCGCCAGCAGCGCGCCGATCAGCCCGGTCAGCACATCCCCGCTGCCGCCCCTGGCCATGCCTGGGTGGCCGCTGATGCTGAGGTAAGTGCGATCGCCCGCGATCACGCTGGTCGCGCCCTTCAGCAGCGCCACCGGTCCCAGCGCGCGCAGCGCCTGCGCGTCGGAGACCGGGTCGGTCAGCGCACGCCCCAGCAGCCGTTTGGCCTCGCCCGGGTGGGGTGTCAGGATGTGGTGGGGCGACAGCAGCGCCTTGAGCACCGGGCTCCGCGAGATCAGGTTCAGCGCGTCCGCGTCGAAAACCGCGGGAAGACGGCTGGTCAGCACGGCTTCGACGACCGCCTCGGACGCGAAGCCGGACAACCCCGGCCCGATGGCGACGGCTGCCTTGCCGGGCAGGATTTGCTTTAGCATGGGCGCCGCTTCGCTCGAGAGCGCACCGTCCGCCTCGGGCAGCGGCACGCACATCGCGCAGGGCACCCGGATTTGGACGATATAAAGCAGCGACGCGGGGCAGGCCACCGTCACCAGCCCGGCGCCGCCCCGCGTGGCCGCCGTGGCCGCCAGCACGCACGCGCCCGCCATCCCCCGGGAGCCGGCCACGATCAGCAGGTGGCCGTAATCACCCTTGTGGCTGTTGCGCCTGCGGGGTTTGATCAGCGCCTGCAAGTCGTCGAGCTCAACCAGCCGCGCGGCGTCGCCGGGCGTGTCATGGATTCCGATGGGGTGCACGTGAAGCTCGCCCGCCGCTTCCACGCCGTCCAGCAAAAAGTGCCCCAGTTTCCGGTGCTCGAAAGTCACCGTCACATCGGCGCAGAGCGCCTCGCCCAGCGCCTCGCCAGACTGGCCCGAGACGCCGCTTGGAATGTCCACGGCGATCACAAGCGCGCCGTTTGCCCGGTCGAGCGCCATGCGGCGGATCAGCCGGTTATACACGCCTTCAAGGGGCTTGTTCAGCCCGGTACCGAACAGCGCGTCCACCCACAGGTCGGGCTTGGGCAGGCCATCCAGCGCGTTGACATCGTGAAAAAACACCCGGGGCGTGTCGTGTGCGCGCCGGCAGTTGGCCTGCGCATCGCCGCGCAGCCGGGCTTCGTCGGCCGCCGAGATCACAATCGCCCTGCCGCCGCGGTCGGCGAACAGCCGCGCCGCCGCATAGCCGTCGCCGCCGTTGTTCCCGGGCCCGCATGCGAAGCACACGGCGTGGCCGGGGCAGCCGGAAAGCCTCTCTTCAATCACATCCACAAGGCCCGTGGCCGCGCGCTCCATCAGCTGAATGGGCGGCGCGCCGGTCTGAAAGTGACGCGCTTCCAGCGCGCGCATCTGCTCGGGCGAAACAACAGGCAACATAAAGGGCCATCCTCCCTATCTGGACAGGATGGCCTCATTGTACACCAAGGTCGGGGTTTTGTCTATTGGAACGGCGTCAGCGACTCGCGGATGAAGTAGCCCTGCTCGTGCTCGCAAACCGGGCACTTGCCGGGGGCCTGGGAGCCATCGTGGATGTGGCCGCAGTTCAGGCACAGCCACTTCATCGGCGCGTCCTCGCGGAACAGCTTGTCCTGCTCCAGCAACTGGGTGAAGCGCGCAAAGCGCTGGGCGTGGGTCTGCTCAATGGCGGCGATGGACGTAAACTTATAGGCGATCTCGGGGAAACCTTCATCCAGCGCGGTTTGGGCAAACATGGGGTAGATGGTGGCGTGCTCGGCCAGCTCGTTTTTGTTCGCCTCCTTCAGCAGGCCGAGTGGGTCGGGTGGGTTGAAAATCGGGTAATCGGCGGTGATGGACAGTTGTTCGCCATCCTTGCCAGAAAGCAGCTTCCAGTAGATCTCGGCGTGCTCCTTCTCTTGCTGCGCGGTGAACTGAAACGTCTGCTCGATGACATACAGCTTCTGCTGCTTGGCCAGCCCCGCGGCGAAGGTATAGCGGCTCCACGCCTGACTCTCGCCCGCGAATGCCTTCAGCAGATTGGCGCGGGTGCAGCTGGTCAGAAAATCGGCCATGATGAATCCCTCCCAATGTCAAATCCTTCGGATTCATTATGGCGCTTTTCGCGCGTCGGCATTCGCCCTGGACACTTCCGCGATCGTGCGCACGATGGCTTCGGGCAGCTGCACGGCGAGCACGCACAGCAGTTCCTCGGGCGCGGCCCTGGCGTCGTCCCGAATCTCACCCGGGCGCGCGTTGGACGCCTCGTAATCCACAAACACGGATAAAATCGGCGCGTTGTCTTCCTTGACTTCGGTGATGTCGGCAAGCCCTTCCATAAAAGCCGCCATCGCCTGCGCGGTCTCGCGCGGGTGGCCGTCTGCGCCGTCCGCCCAGCGGTTGAGCACGACCGCGTTCCAGTGCAGCTGGGTTCGAATCCGCCCGGCGTGCATGGTCAGCGTGCAGTCGGCATTGGGCCAGTCGGTGTCGGGGGCCAGCAGCGCGGCTACCTGCTCGAGCAGCGTCAGCGCATCTTTGGCCTGGTCGCCCGTCAGCAGCACCTGACCCTCGCCCATCAGGCTGCAATGCAGCGCGATGCGCTCGCCCACCCGGACCAACCCCATGTCGAACATGCGCACGCCCATGGCGAACAAATCCACATACAGCGCTTCGCCCTCCGGCCAGGCCAGATACTCGACCTCGGGAACCAACGCGTCGGCAAGCTCGGAAAACCAGCGGTCGAATGGCTCGGTCACGATGCCCTTGGCGTTTACGGACAGATGCAGTTTGCAGCGGAACGCAGGAGCGTCCTGCGAAGCCAGCGCGTGCACCGGCAACAGGCAGACGAGCACCAGCATCACAACGATTCTTCGCAACATGGGCAGCCCCCCTTACGAATATACAACCCTACCGACTCCGGTAAGGTTGTATTCTTTATGCGCTCTGGTATGGGGGGATGCTTGTCAACCGTTCAAAATTACTCGGCAAGAAAATTCGGTGACAAAGAGCTACGGTATGTGTGTGGTGTCGCCCAGACCGCGGACGATGCGCTGGCGGTACCAGCTCAGCTTCTCCAGCGGCTTCAGCGCCTTCAGCTGGCGCTGGTAAGCCTGCTGCGCCTGCTTATAGACGGCGCTTTCGGGTTTCTTATGGGCATACCGGCTCAGCGACATCTGCTGCGCCACGTAGGCGAACTCGTCCCCGCAGACGCCCGCTTCTTTCAGGCGTCTGGCGAACTGGTCGGGGGTTTCGTCGGCGTTCGGGGCCTGCCCCTGCTCCAGCAGCAGCCCGAGCAGCGCGCGGTACCAGATGGCCAGCCGCTCGTCGCCCCCGGCGGCCTTAGACCGCCGGACGGGATCGGAGGCGTCCAGCCGGCGCTTGAGCAGGTAGCCGCCGCCGCCCAGCGTGCCCAAGCCGAGCAGCAGCCACAGCCACCAGAGATTGGGCTGTTGATCGCCCGCGCCGTCCTCGTCATCCGATCCGGCGTCCGAGGCGTTGTCCTGCTGGTCGTCGGGCGTCAGCTCGCCATCGTTCTCGTCGCCCGCGCCCGGATCGTCCTCGCCCGGGTCGTCGCTCAGGTCTTCTTCGGGGGGCGGGGTTTCCTCGGGCTGCTCGTCCTGCGGGTCCTCCTCGGGCGGGTCGTCTTCCTGCTGTTGGTCGTCCTCGGGGGGCGGGGTTTCCTCGGGCTGGTCGGGCTGCTGGGGCGTTTCGCCGCCCTGGCCGCCGCCCTCCTGGCTGGTCTCGTCGCCCGGCGTGGGGTTGAATGTCACCCAGCCGACGCCTTTGAAGTAAATCTCCACCCAGGCGTGCGCGTTGTGCCCGGTGACCAGCGTGCCGTCTTCGCCGCCCGGCGGCGCCATGTATCCCTCAATGTAGCGCGAGGGCAGACCGATCATGCGCGCCATGACCGCCATGGCGGACGCGAAATAGCTGCAGTAGCCCTTCTTCTCGGTCAGCAGGAAGTAGCTGACAAAATCCCGGTTCTGCGGGGGGTAGGGCACGTCCAGCGAATAGGTATAGCTATTCATCAGGTGTTTCTGCAGCAGCAGCGCCTTTTGGTAGGGGGTCTTGCCGCCCTTGGTCACCTGCTGGGCCAGCTGATAGACCTCGCTCTCGATGCCCTTGGGGAGCGAAGTGTATTCGGCGGCCGCGGCGTCGTAATACGGGTCGCGCCCCTGCTCTTTTTCAGAAAGCAGCTGGTCGAGCGCCTTGGTGTCGCCGGTGGGCAGCAGCGCGCTGAAGCTGTAGTGGTCGCCCGTCTCGACGCCTCGGGTGATGAACACCTCGCCGGAGGAGTTGAAGTAGACCGCGGCGTCCGGCGTTCCCTCGAGTTCCTGCAACCGGTGCGGCACAAACAGCGTGGAAATGCCCTCGGAAACCATCGTCACCTGGCCGTCCACGCGCTTGAACGCCTTGCCCAGCTCGTCGCTCTCCAACCGCGCCGAGTCGAAGATCTGGTCGCGGGCGCCGCGCTTGGTGGGGTCCACAAACAGGTAGCGGTTGTTGATGGCGCTGTTGGTCCAGGCGTAGCTGGTGTAAGTGCGCTTGATCGCACCGCGCAGCAGCAGCATGTCGTCCGACTGCACCAGCATCACCGGGTGGTCGCTGGGGTCGGCCGGGCCGCCCAGGGGTTCCCCCATGGGCTGGAAGCCGTCCGGGTACAGCGAATACGTGACGCGGGTTTCCGTGAACATGAAGTAGTTGTAGAACATCTGCCGCACGCGGTCGGCGGCGTCCTTGAGGGGCTCCCAGGTGGGGTTTCCCGCGGGCAGCAGCAGATAGGCGATCAGCGCCACCAGGACGGCGGCGGGCAGCGCGCGCACATAGGGCAGTTTCTCGTCGGAGGAGCGGGTGAACATCATCACCAGCGAGGCCACGGCCGGGATCACATACTGGGGCGTCAGCCGGTTGTCCACCAGCCAGCTGCCCATCATGACCACCAGCGACAGCGTCAGCGCCGGGTAGACCCCGCCGCTCATGCGGCTCATCCAGTGGATGGCCGCTGTCAGCAGCAGCCCCAGACACAGCGCGATGGCCAGCGAATGCTCGGTCAGCATGGCCTGGCCGCCGGACAGATAGTCCGCCAGCGCGGCAAACAGCGCGCCCAGCTGCTGGAACGGCTTTGCGGGGGCCAGCCCCCAGATCAACAGCAGTCCGGCGCTGAGGCCGCAGGAAGCCAGCAGCCCCATGCGCGAGTACGCACCGAGGCTCAGCAGCAGCGCGACAGCCGCGCAAAACCCATAGACCGTGTGCGCGGGGGCATGCAGCCCCATCGCGTCCGCGATCATCATGGTCAGTGAGCCGCCCAGCCCCACCGCGATCAGCAGCGAGCCCAGCAGCTCCAACAGTCTTGCGCGTCTAGCCATAGCTCACCTGCAGCGATTCTTCGTTTAGGCCCTTGTCCCAGGGGTCGATCCGGTGCGCCTGGATGCCCATCAGCTTCAGGCGCTGCAGCATCTCCATGGCTTCGCTCCGGTGGGTTTCGGTGAT
Source organism: Eubacteriales bacterium (assembly GCA_031549325.1). Taxonomy (GTDB): domain Bacteria; phylum Bacillota; class Clostridia; order Christensenellales; family Aristaeellaceae; genus JAJDGF01. The sequence goes on from JAVBQA010000062.1 coordinate 47,897, forward strand.
CCAGCACACGCTGACTTGCATGCCGTAGCGCCTAAGATGCTCGGCCACTTCGCAGGTTCTGGGCGTCAGCCGGGATGTGATCAGCACGGCGCCGCCGGTTCTTTGCATCCGCCGCATCTCGAGCGCCAGCACCTGATCATAAGGATAAGGGCTGTCGAAGGAAACCCGCATCAGCGCATCCAAAAATGGGGGGGACGCGTGCTCGTTGATGCCGGAGATCTCGGAAGGCCTTTCGCACATCAGCGGCATCCGCACCGGATACCCGGCCGACAGCTGCGCCAGCGCCACGCTGGCCGCGGTTTCCCGGATCGCGTCCATCAGCGTCAGCGCCTGGCTGCGCATGAAATTGATCGGGCTGAGGTCGGGCAGGATCAGCGTGTCCGGGCGGGTGGACTCCTCATAGGTGCGCACCATCAGCTCGCGCTTGCGCACCGACAGCTTCCAGTGGATCCGCTTCAGCGGGTCGCCCGCGCGGTAGCCGCGCACGTCGGACGGCGAAGCCGTGTCCTCGGTCATGCGGGTGATCTTGCTGGTCTCGCTGTCGCCCGCGTGCAGCTCCATGGGCGGCAGCTTGGTGATGCTGGGGTGGATCTCGAGCAGCGCCTGGTGGCCGGCCAGGCCGCGCGTAAAGCTGAACAACTGAAAGATGTCGCACGCGCGAACGCCCGCCACGCCCACATGGAACACGCCGATGTGAGGGCAGGGCAGCTCGTACTTGAATTCTTTTTGCATGAAGGGCGCGAGGGACACCTCCATGGTTTCATGGGCGCGATCGTCTTCGGGCACCCGCATGACCAGCTGAAAGCTGCGCACCGGCAGAAAACTGTAATAGCGAACGCGCACGGTCAGCGGCGCGCCCTGGCCGCGCGTCAGCTTGCGCTTGGGGGCGTCCATCTCCACACGCACCGTGAACAGCGCCATCAGCACCGACAGCGCGCCCAGCCCCAGCATCATCAGCATGGCGAAGAGCAGCAAATAATAGATGGCCGCGCCCGTGGAGAGCGCAACCACCAGCAGCGTGACTCCGCACAGCAGGAAGCCAAGTGATCGTGCGTTCATGCGAGCTTGACCGGCACCTGCACCGAGCTGATCAGCGACGCCAGCGCGCGCTCGGTGGTGATGTTGCGCATGCGCGCCTCGGGGCTGAGCATAATGCGGTGGGACAGCACGGGCGTGGCCATCTGCTGCACGTCCTCCGGCAGCACATAGTCGCGGCCCTGGAGCAGCGCGCGGGCCTGACCGGCCCGCAACAGAGAGATGCTGGCGCGGGTGGAGATGCCCAGGGACAGCCCGCTGAACTTGCGGCTGGCTTGGGCGATCAGCGAGATATAGGTGCGCACTTCCTTGCTGGCGTACACGTCGTTCACCCGCTGCTGCAGCACCAGAATGTCCTGGGTGGAGCAGATGG
>JAVBQA010000100.1:0-5631 GCA_031549325.1 Eubacteriales bacterium
TTTTCCACACGCTGTACGATGGCGGTGAGGATTTCGTTCTCTTTTTCTATATATTCCTCGTAGATCACGCCGCGTTCGGCCTCGCGGATGTGCTGCACGACCACCTGCTTGGCGGTCTGCGCCGCGATGCGCCCGAAATCGCGCGGGGTGGCGCGGATTTCGGCCAAGTCGCCCACCTCATACTTGGGGTGGATGGCGCGCGCCTCTTCCAGAGAAATCTCGGTTTGCACATCTTCGACTTCGTTGACGACCACCTTGCGCGCGAACACCTCCACGGTGCCCTTCTCGCGGTCAATGGCGGCGCGCACATTGGCGCTCTTGCCGAAATTCTTTTTGTAAGCCGAGATCAGCGCGGACTCAATCGCCGAGAACAGCACCTCTTTGTTGATGCGCCGCTCCTTGGCCAGCGCGTCGAGCGCGCCAATGAATTCGCCGGAATCGATGTTGCCGCTCATTGTGTTACTCTTCCCCCTCGTCCCCGTCAACCGGGATGTCATCCTTTAAATCGTCTTCATCAAACTCAATCAGCGGGCGCACCAGCGCCACTTGCCTCTGTTCGAACCGGCGTTCCCGGCCTTCGGCGTCCGCAATGACGACGCAATCGTCTATGAGGCCAACCAGCGAGCCCGCGTGTATTTTCTGGCCGTCTATCGGCTTGTAAAGCCGAACCTCAACCTGTTCGCCGCGCGCCTTCTCAAAGTCTCCGGGTTTTTTGAGCGGCCGGTCCGCGCCAGGCGAGGAGACCTCCATGTAATCATAATCCACTTTTTCCATTTGCGGCTGTATTTTTCGGTGAAAAGCTTCGCAATCGGATAGCGCAACGCCACCGTCTTTGTCTACATAGAAGCGCAAAAAGCGGCCGGTTGACTCGTGAACCAGCTCGACGTCGATCAGCACCAGATGCAGTTGTTCAGCTACCTTGCGCGCCTCAGTCTCGGCCCAGCCGAGCGGCGCCGATGGTTTGGGCAATCCAACACTCCCATTCCGCGCATCGATCATAAACAGCAAAGAGCGGGCATGCCCACTCTCAAATGCCCTGTCGGGCGGCTGTTTCGACACGCCAACCAGAAGTTATTATAGCACATCGAGGATAAGAATACAATAGCCATTGCGGCCAAGCGCACAAAATAATGGTTAAATGCAGAGTTAGCCTTGAATTGAAAATTTTATCAGCCAGTTGCCCTTCATATCCACCAGCCCGGCCTCGTCCTTGGTGACGGCAATCAGATAGCCCGGCCCGGCGTAGTCCAGCGCGGAAAAGCGCCCGGCCTCAATCAGCGCCACACCGTTCTTGTCCATCACGCCGCCGTTTCGAATGCTCAGGTCAATATAGCTCTCCAGCCAGCCTCCCTCGGTGGGCGGCGCGCCCGTTTCGTCGGTGAACCCAAAGCACGGCTCACCCTGCGCGTCACTGCCCAACAGCACGATGTTGTTGTGCGGCCCGTCGATCTCCTTGCCCGAGAGGTCCACCAGATAGGCGTTCTTCTCGCCCCAGAGGCCGCGCTGAGCGATCACCCGGTCGCCCATGGCGTACCAGGCGTCAAAGTTGCCGTCCGGCCCGGTTTCCATCAGCACATTGCCTTCTTCATCGATCAGCTGCACCTTGTCGCGCATGTACAGCACCACGTAGTTGCGGTCGAAGTACGCGCCGAAGTAAATCTCATCGCCCTCGAATGCCTTTTTTACCTTGTAGTCGCGCGGATCGATCAGATAAACACTGCTCACGTCCTGGCTGGCCAGGATGATGTTCCCGTCCCCAAACCCGGTGGACACGAGCGAGTATTTGGGCGTCAGCAGCCAGCTGCCCGCTTTGTCGATGATGCCGTAGCCGCTCTCTATGCAGGCCTCGGCGCGCCCGTTCTTGAAACTGCCGCCGTACTCTAGCTGCGGGCTGATGGCCCAGGCGCCCTTCGCGTCCAGATAACCAACCCGTCCGCTCTCGGCAGACGTCGCGGCGCACAGCCCTTCGGAAAAGTCGCCCAGCGCGCCGGTGACCATGGCGCCCGTCGGGGATTCCTCCCCTGCCGCGTTGATGTACCATATGCCGTCCGGCTTGTCATCATAGGGATCGCCCGTCAGGCCCAGATAGCCGCCTTCGCCGTTCGGGCAGAGCACCGTGTATTGGCAGCTGACGATGGGCGCCAGCTGCAAGTCCATCACGCCCTGCAGGCCGTCCTGGAAATAGCGGATCACACCGCCCTCATGCATCAGATAGTCGTAGACCGGATCGGTCAACGGCTCGCCCTTCGCGTTCATGAGCAGCGACAGACCGCTCGCCTGCTCGTCGTAGCTGGGCGTGGCGATAAACAGCTCGCTCCCGGGTTCCACATCCTCGGGTGAGATCGAGCTGATGGACTGATACGCGCCGCGCTCGGTCAAGGCTTTGCCCTCCGCAGACACCAGCACGCAGCCCTCCGGAAGCGGAAGCACCATCGCGTGAGGCGCGTCCGCCAGCGCATGGCACGCGAACAAACCCAGCATCAGCAGGGCCAGCGCGGCGATTCGGATGGGGCGTTTCATATCCAATTCCTCCATTGGTTAGGTGTGGGTTGGACGAATGAGTTGGGTTTGGGGTTCCAATGCGCTCTGTTCGGGCGGATGCCGGCGCGCCCGGCGCTTAAAAGTCAAACAAACTGACCTGGCTGGTCTCCGGCAACCCGTTCAGCGAGCCGTTCATCCGCAGGATGTCCACGACCGACTTGGCGACTTTTCGCCTCACCATGTCCTCCTGGGAGATGAACTCACCGCCCATCCGCGCGATGGCCAGATTTTTCGCCGCCGCCAGCCCCAACCCGGGCAGCGAGCTGAGCGGGGGGCGGATGTGCGTGTCGTCCACCAGCTGGAACACCTCCGGGTCGGACTCGTACAGCGACACCGGCAGCAGCTGTACCCCCCGCGCCAGCATCTCGACCAGCGCCTCCAGCAGGCTGGCCTCGTCTTCATCCTTTGCAGTTTTTGAGCCCTTCTCCATCTCGGAAAGCTCGCGCAGGCGCTCCTTCAGGGTCTGCACGGGCGCCACCATGCGCGAGCCGTCGAACGACTCGGCGTTGCGCAGCAGGTAGCAGGCGTAGTAAGCGCCCGGGTGGTAGATCTTGAAGTACGCGATCCGCAGCGCCATGGTGACATACGCCACGGCGTGGGCCTTGGGGAACATGTACTTGATCTTCTTGCACGAGGTGATGAACCACTCGGGCGTGCCCGCGTCCGCCATGGCCTGCTCCATCTCGGGCTTCAAGCCCTTGCCCTTTCGCACCGATTCCATGATCGTGAAGGCCATCTTGCTCTCGACGCCCTGGTCGATCAGCTGGTTCATGATGTCGTCGCGGGTGCAGATGCACTGTTTCAGCGGCGCGATGCCCTGCCGGATGATGTCTTGTGTGTTGCCCAGCCACACGTCCGTGCCGTGGGACAGTCCGGAGATCCGGATCAGTTCCTCCATGGAGCTGGGCAGCGTGTCCATCAGCATCTGGCGCACGAAGCGCGTGCCGAACTCCGGGATGCCCAAGGTGCCCGTGGGCACGCCGATCTGCTCAGCCGTGACCCCCAGCGCCTCCGGGCTCTGGAACAGTGACAGGATGGCGCGATAAACCACCGGATCGCTCAGCGGCACGTCGCCCGGCGCGATACCGGTCAGATCCTGCAGCTTCTTCAGCATGGTCGGATCGTCGTGCCCCAGGATGTCCAGCTTCACCAGCACGTCGTGCATGGAGCTGAAATCAAAGTGGGTGGTGATGGTCTCGGATTCCATGTCGTCCGCCGGGCGCTGGATGGCGGTGAACTGATAGATCTCGTAGTCCTTGGGCAACACCACCATGCCCGCCGGATGCTGGCCTGTGGTGCGCTTCACGCCGGTGCAGCCGAGGGCGAGCCGCTCCTTCTCTGCGTTGTTTTTGGTGAGACCCCGCTCCTCGAGGTATTTCAGCACATAGCCATACGCGGTCTTCTCCGCAACGGTGCCGATGGTGCCGGCGCGAAACACGTTCTCCTCGCCGAACAGCTCTTTGACGTATTGGTGCGCGACGGGCTGGTACTCGCCGGAAAAGTTCAGGTCGATGTCGGGCACCTTGTCGCCCTTGAACCCCAAAAACACTTCGAACGGAATGTTGAAGCCGTCCCTGTCCATGCGCCTGCCGCACGCCGGGCAATTCTTCTCCGGCAGGTCCAGCCCGCAGGTGAACTCATGCGGCACATCGAACTCGTTGTGCTTGCAATCCGGGCAAACATAGTGGGGCGGCAGCGCGTTCACCTCGGTAATGCCGGTGGCCCAGGCCACGAACGACGATCCAACCGAGCCGCGCGAACCCACGATATAGCCGTCGTCGTTGGATTTTTTCACCAGCTTCACCGCGATGTCAAACAGCGTGGAGAAGCCGTTGCCGATGATGGATTTGAGCTCTTTGTCGAGCCGTTTCTGCACGATGTCCGGCAGCGGATCGCCGTAGGTGCGCACCGACTTCTCCATGGACAGCCGCCGGATGTCGTCCTCGGCAAAGTCCCAGAAGGGCTGGAAGGTCTCCTTGCCCTCGGGGTGCTTCACAAACACGCTCATCTCGCCCACGCGGGCGGCGATGGCGTTCGGGTCGTCGATGACCACCTTGCGCGCCACATCCTCGCCCAGATAGGCAAACTCCTCCAGCATCTCATCGGTGGCCTTGAACCACAGCGGCGCCTGGTTGTCGGCATCCTCAAAGCCCTTGGCCGCCATCAGGATAGAGCGGAAGATGGCGTCGTGCGGCTCCTTGAAGTGCACGTCGCCCGTGGCCACAACAGGGATCTTCAGCTGGTTCGCCAGCCATACGATCTTGCGGTTGATGTCCCTTAAGCCCTCTTCGTCGGCCACGCGCCCCTCGCGCACCAGGAACTCGTTGTTGCCCAGCGGCTGGATTTCGAGGTAGTCGTAGAACCGCGCCATGGCCAGCAACTCGCCGTCGGATTTGCCCTCCATCACCGCGCGGTACAGCTCGCCCGCCTCGCAGGCGCTGCCGATCAGCAGCCCCTCGCGGTGGCGCAGCAGCTCGCTTTTGGGGATGCGCGGCTTTTTGTAATAATAGTCCAGATGGCTGAGCGAGACCAGCTTATACAAGTTTTTTAGCCCGACGGCGTCCTTGGCCAGCAACACCTGGTGATAGGCATGCAGCTGCTTGGGGTCCACCTTGGAGCAGGCCGTGTAGATTTGCCCCACCCGCTCGGCGCCGGTCGTCTCGCGGATGTCGCGCAGCATGATTTTGAATATCTGGGACAGGATGCCCGCGTCGTCGACCGCGCGGTGGTGGTTAAAGTCGGGCAGGCGCAGGTGCTTTGCCACCTGGTTGAGCTTGTGGCCCTTAAGGTCGGTATACAAAAAACGGCTGATGGCCACCGTGTCGATCGCGGTAAAATGGTAGGACATGCCGCAGCGCGCAGACGCAGCGCGTATAAACGCCGTGTCAAACGAGGCGTTGTGCGCCACCAGCACGGCGTCGTCCCCGCCGCAAAAACGATAGAACTCGCCCAGCGCTTCCTGTTCGCTTGGCGCGCCGACAAGCATTTCGTCGGTGATGCCGGTCAGTTTGACAATGTCGACCGGGACACTGCGCCCGGGGTCGACAAATGTGGCAAACGTGTCTATGACCTCGCCGCCGCGCAGCTTGA